>JAITVE010000098.1 GCA_031285975.1 Candidatus Adiutrix sp.
CCACCTGAACGCCCGGCTCTAGGCCTCTAAATTCTTCTTCAAAGCCAGCCGGGACGACGAGCCGGTTTTCTGGTACACGGCTTTCAGGCGGGCTTTGACGGTGTTGGGGCTGATGTGGAGGCGGGTGGCGATTTCTTCAACGGAATAGCCGTCTTCCGCCACGGCCAGGTCGGCTATTTCCCGCTCGCGGCTGGTGAGGGTGAAGCGGCCCAGCACGGCGGTGACAATGGCCTGGCGGCTCCCGGCTATTTGCTGGCCCAGTTCCGCGATGCGCGCGGCGGTGAAGCCCTTGCCGGGCAGCACTTTGGTGAGCAGGGGGCCGATGAGGTCATAATTTTCCGCGAACGGCATGTAGAGCGCGTCCGGCAGGGCGGCGTCCAGGGTGGTTTTCAAAGCGGCCAGCGCAGCCTGGCTCTGCTTTGTTTTGTGATAGGCCGCCGTCAAATAAATGTGCGCATACACGGAAAAAAGCAGATTTTTTGAAAACGCCCCCGCCCGGAGCATATTGCCGAAGAGGGCAATCACCCCGTCATGCTCCCCGTTCAGCAGCAGCGCCCGACCGTGCACTATAAAATAATAGCCCTGGGCAAAGGCGTAGAGGGGGCTGTCGTCCCCCGGCTTCACGCGCAGCCAGCGGGGGATATTGTCCGGCAGCCCCAGGGCGGCATAGAGCCAGCCTTCGCACAAATCAGCGGTGTGCAGCAGGAAATAATCCAGATTGGTGGTAATCAGGCCGCGCATTTCCTCCATCAAGCCCGGCTTTTCGCCCCGCCCGAACAGGGCCCCCGCGTCCCCCCGCAGCAGGGCCAGGCGCATTTGCAAAAACAGGGCGCAGAAAACGTTGCCCAGCTGGCTGTGCCGGTCGGCCATGCCCAGCCCCGCCCGGCACACGCTTTCCGCCCCGGCGAATTCCCCCGCGCCATACAGGGCCTCGGCCTCCATCAGGTATTCCCCACCCGCGCCGTGGTGCTGGGCCAGCTGGTAATAGTGCGGCAGGCATTCGCGCATCTGCCGCAGGGTCTCGGCCAGCGCGCCGCTCTCCCGGTAAAACATGAACAGCACCGAGGGGCAGCCCAGCGTCCAGTAGGAATCCGTGCCGTAGAGCCTGGTGGGCCCGCCCAAAAGTTTTAAGGCTTTTTGGTGGTGCGCGCTCATGGCCTTGATGTCGTTAAAGGCGGCCAGGGCCATGAGCACGTGCAGTTCCCCCCGCCAGCGGTCGCCCTCGCCCGGCGGCAGGGCCGCGCAGCGCTGGGCCAGCCAGCCCATTTGCGCCCCAAAGGCCGGGAAATCCCCGGCAATGAACAGCGCGAGGGCATATTTAAAGGCCGCGCCCAGGTGCTTTGCCAAAATCTCTTCCGGGCAGTCCCGGAACATGGCGATATAGAACGAGGCCCGCTCCACCACCAGGTTGCGGCTCATGTCCTGCTCAATAACGGTCAGGGCGTGTTCAAAATCCCCGGCCCTGTACCAGGCCTCCATAGCCGGGGCGATGTCGTGCGCGTCCATCAGCGCGTCGCCGCAGGCCCGGTAAATCTCCCGCCGCCGCGCCTGGGGCACGAAGGCGTCGTCCAGGAACAGTTCCATGAGGAATTGCCTGAAAATCGCGTGCAGGGAATAGGCACCGCTTTTGGGGTCAAAGGCCACAAAGGCGTTTTTGTTGGTCAATTCTTCCAGCAGGGCCGCCGGGTTGCTGCCGTAGAGCCGCCCGGCGCGGGACACGGTGAAGCGTTCCAGGGGCGCGAGGGCGAAAAGCAGCGCTTTGGCCTCGGCAGACAACGGCGCATACACCGTTTTGCGCACCGTCTCTTTCATGCGGGTGACGATATCCGCCGTGGAGGCGGCGGCCCCCTCTTCTTTGTAGAGCAGCAGGCTGAGGTAGAGGGCGCTGATCCAGCCCTCGGTGTTTTTGTGGAGGTTGCGCGCCGCCTCCGCACCCAGGGGAATGCCGCAGAGGGCATACAGTTCGCGTATTTCCGGCGGGGTGAGGGCGAAGACGTTCCTGTCCAGGCGCGAAGAGGAACTGTGCGGGCGCGGCGCCCCCCGGTTGGCGGCCCAGGCGTGGCGGGTGACGCAGACCAGGGAGAGGTTGGCAATATTTTCCACGGCCAAATTTTCGCAAAAGTCAATGAAACTGCGCGGCAGGAAGTGGCAGTCGTCAAACACCAGCACCGTGTGGGGCGGAAAGGGTATTTTTTTGAAAAGCTCCAGCGCCGCCCTGGTCTGCGCGAAATCACGGGGGGAGCCCAGGCGCGCGAGGGCGGCGGCGGCCTCCCCGGCTTCGGGGATTTCGCGGGCCAGTTCATGGCAAAAGTCCGGCCAAAAGCTTTCCGGCGAGGACTCGCTGGCCCCGGTCATCACCGCCCGCACCCGGCCCCGGGCCACAAATTCCCGCACGGCCACGGTTTTGCCATAGCCCGCCGGGGCTTCCACCACAGTCAGCGGGTTGCCGCGCATGGCCTCCAAAGCCGCCAGCAGGCGTTTGGAGAAATAGCGTACGTTTTCAAATGGCTGCGCAATTCTTTTGGCCATAATTCCCATTCCCTACCTTAAAGATATATCAAGCCCAGGATTGCCAAAACCATAGCACAGGGCACCCGAAAGGGTGCATTGCCAAATGTTGCCACCCGCGATTTTTCCCCCAAACCAGACTTGCCAAACCTTGCCACACTATGGCAACAGCACGGAATGATTGAATAAAAAAAATCGCCCCGAAAGGCGATTCTTTTCACACTGTATAATGACTGTCCCCCGGTCAGGGCTGGCGCTTCCAGGATTCGTAATAGTCGATTAAAGTCTTTTGATTGGGCATATCCGTCTTTTTCAGCAAATTCGTCAGGTGATAGCGCACCGTGCGCCCGCTCAGGCCCAGGGCCTGCCCCATGCCCTCCCGGCTCTCGCTCCGCAACAGGGCCGAGAAAATGTCCCGCTCCCTGGCCGTCAGCCCGTGGGCGGCGGCAAAAACGCTGAATTTGTGCAGATCAGGGTCAGGGCTGGGCCACAGTTCCGGCGAGGCCGCCAACAGGGCCCGGAAGCGCCACAGGCAAAACCCCGTGCCCAGGGCCAAAAGCAGGCCCGCCGCGTCCAGCCCGTAAGCCCGCCCTTCCAGAAAGCCGCGCAAAAGCACCCCGCCAAACTGCATGGGCACTAAAGAATAGGCCATGACCAGCAAAAGAATAAGGGCGGGCCGCGCTTTCAGGAGCTTGGCGGAGCCGGCATAGGCCATGGTAATTATCAGCCCCTGCATGAAGTTGAGGGGATAGTACAGGGGCATACGGCCAATCAGGCCCTGGTTCCAGGCCAGGCCCAGAGCAGCAATGGCGGCCATAACCGGGAGGCACAGCAGCATCAGCTTGCCGGGCTGCGTGTCCATCATGCGCCCGGCCAGGGGGAGCAAAAGCAGAAAGGTAAAATGCGGAATGCTGATAAGTTCCGAACTCAAGGCTATTTTCGGAATAAAAACGCCCATGTGGAGGCTCCTCAGGCTGACGGTGCCCAGCCCCGCCGCGAAGACCAGGCCCAGCGCCGCCCATTTTTTCCGCCCATCCGGCGCATCCAATACCGGCGCGGACGGGGCGGCCTCCGGCTCCGCCAGGGCCAGGGTGGCCCCCAGGCACAGCCCCGCGCCCCCCACCATCCAGGCGCACAGGGAAAACAGGTGCCGCGCCGCCAGGCTGGAAGGCTGCGGGGAAAAATCCCCAATCAGCGGAAAAATCAGCGCCCACAAGAGTTCGCTGGCCACCATGACCAGGGCCACGGAAAGGCCTTCCCAGCCTTCCGCCACGGTGCGGAAAAACAAAAACAGGCTCACCGGCGTGAACAGGGCCATGCTCAGGGCTATCAGCGGAAGCCTGCCGCTAAAAAAACCGGCGAACGCAGTTTCAGGCAAAAACGGCAGAAGTATGCAGCCAAGCCCGGCCACACCCAGGGGCACGCCCAGGGCCCGGAGACGCTCCGCCCCCTTTTTGACCAGAAAATACAGCCCCAACCCCGCCAGCGCGACCAGGGGGAAATGCAGCAAAACAGATATTTCGCCCCGCCCGGCCCTGGAGGCACCGCGCAGATTGACGACAATCAGCCCCATATACAGGGACGAGTATAAAAACCCCATGCTCAGGGCCATAAGCAAAAAGCTGTTGCGTCGCGTGAGCCTGCGCATCATTACCGCACTCCGACAATATATGGAAGCCCAGACCCGTCCCGCCGCCCAGGGCAAAACCGGGGCGCCGCCAAATCACGTCTAAACTGTTGCCCCAGTATAGCACACCTTGCGATACGTTTGAAATGCGGCGTATCCGCCAAAGCGCAGGAGCGTTCCGTCATTGACACGGCCGTGGAATTCAATTACTATAATTCAGTGAATTATGGCGGAGTGTCGCCGATTTTTATCTGTCTGCTGTCAATTGAATTCAATTGGAAAGAGGAAAAAATGCGACTGGTTACCCGTTCCGACTTCGACGGCCTGGCCTGCGGCGCCCTTTTAAAAGAAGCAGGGCTCATTGATACCTTCCTGTTCGTCCACCCCCGCGATTTGCAGTCCGGGACGGTTCAAATCAACAGCAATGATATTCTGGCCAATGTGCCTTACGTGCCCGGCTGCGGCATGTGGTTCGACCATCACACCAGCGAGGGCGAACGGCTGGGCATGGTCTCCTATCGGGGCATGTCGCGCATCGCGCCCTCCTGCGCCAGGGTTATCTATGACTTTTTGGGCGGGGCCTCCCGCTTTCCCGAGCACTGGGAACCCATGATGGAGGCCGTCGATAAAGTCGACAGCGCCAACCTGGACGCGACCGATATCGAGCACCCCTCGGACTGGATTCTCATCGGCTATGTGATGGATCCCCGCACCGGCCTGGGCCGCTTTCACGATTTCCGCATCTCCAACTACCAACTGATGATGGAAATGATCGAATTCTGCCGCACCATGACTTCCGCTGAAATCCTCCGCCAGCCGGACGTGCGGGAGCGCGTTGACCGCTATTTCGAACAAAACCTCCTGTTCCGCAACATGCTCCAGCGCTGCTCCACCCCAAGGGGCGATGTGCTGCTGATTGACTTCCGGGAGGAGGACAACATTTATGCGGGCAACCGCTTCCTGGTCTACACCATGTTCCCGGAATGCAAGGTCAGCATCCACATCACCTGGGGCCGCGAACGCCGGAACATTGTGCTGGCCCTCGGCAACAGCATCATCAACCGCGCCAGCCGGGCCAACCTCGGCAGCGTGGCCCTGCACTTCGGCGGCGGCGGGCACGAAACCGTGGCCACCTGCCAGGTGGAATCCAAAGACGTGGACGTGGCGCTGGACACCATCATTGATTATATCCATGAAGAAAACGCCCTGGCTGCCGAAGAAGGCAACGTGTAAGGCGATCGGTCAGATAAAGCCGTCATCTGCGTTGCGGCGGAAGCCCTTGTAGGGCAAGGAGTATTTGTGAGAGTAGACGATTATAAAAACGCGGGCCGCCTGGCCGCTCAGGAATTGGCGGCCATGGCCCCGGAAGCGGTGGCCGCCGCCTCGGGCGCGGCGGCGCTGTCGGCTCCCCAGGGTTTTCAGATGGATTTTCTGGGCCGCCCGGTGATTGTGGCCGCCCCGGACATGACGGTCTCCTGGCGTGACCAGCAGCCCGGCGAGGAATTCAGCCTCACCGACGCGGTGCTGGTGCTGCACTATCTCTGCGGGGCCAAGGGCCAGCCGCCCACCGGGGACATGGTGGCCTACCGCCAGATTCCCGGCGGCGAGTTCTACACCAAAGCTTTTAACAGCCGGGCTGAAATTCCCCTGGCCAAAACCTTCGGCCGGGCCCCGGGCTTGCTCACCAAAGCGGTGGAGGCCCTGGGCGGCGAACCCGTCAGGGGCTACGGCGACGAGGCCGGGCGGTTCCGGGTGCTGCCGAACATCGACATCATCGTTATGATTCACCTGGCCGACGAAGAGTTTGAAAGCGAAGGCAAGGTGCTTTTCGACCGGGTGGCCGGTTCCTATTTGTCCAACGAAGACATCTCCTGGCTCGGCTCGGCCCTGGTCTACCGCCTGATGGGCGCGGCCCGGAGCCTGGTTGCCAAGTAAATTTTACACCTAGAGGTTCACCATGAAGATAGCAGTTTCAGGCAAGGGCGGGGTGGGCAAAACCACCTTTTCCGCCACCCTGTCGCACCTGTTCCGGGAGGACGGTAAAAAAGTTTTGGCCGTGGACGCCGACCCGGACGCCAACCTGGCCGCCGCCCTCGGCTACCCGGATTTGCGCAGCGTCACCCCCATTTCCGAGATGACGGAACTGGTGGCCGAGCGCACCGGCTCCAAGCCCGGCACCTTCGGCTCCATGTTCACCATCAACCCCAAAGTGGACGACCTGCCGGACACCCTGGCCAGGGAAGTTGACGGCATCAAATTCATGACCCTGGGCGGCGTGAAAAAGGGCGGCGGCGGCTGCATTTGCCCTGAAAGCACCATGCTGAAGAACATCATCATGAATCTGGTGCTGGCCCGCGACGAAGTGATTATCATGGACATGGAGGCCGGGCTGGAACACCTGGGCCGGGCCACAGCCACCGGCGTGGATTTGCTGATTACGGTGGTGGAGCCGGGCCAGCGCTCCATTGAAACCGCCCAGACGGTGCGCAAACTGGCCACCGACCTGCACCTGAAGCGGGTGGCGGTGGTCGGCAACAAAATCCGCAGCAAAAGCGATGAAGAATTCATCGCCAAAGAGCTGAGCGGCATGGAAATCCTGGGCTTCATCCCCTTTGCCGATTCCATCATCGACGCCGACCGCAAAGGCGCGAGCGTGTATAAAAACTCGCCCGAAGCCGCGGCAGCGGTGCGGGAAATTTTCAAGAAGATTAACACGAATTAACGCGCCCGCCGCCCGTTGGCGCGGCGTGACAGTTGTTTTGTTTGCCTGCAATGTGAAAAGCATGAACTTTGGCGAAGGCCGGAGTTCATGCTTTTGCTTTGTGTGTGGCGGCCCAATCACAAACTGCCGCCCGCTAGAGCATTTTGCAATTTACCTGCCTTTAGTAAATTGCAAAATACGTAAACATCCGGGCGCTTTTCATTTTTCGCATATGACCTTGAAATAGAAAAGCGCTCTATCCGCCCATTCAAGCGGCATCGCGCCCAAGACATGGACACTGGCCCATACTGGTAGCCACGCCTTTCTTTTTGGATAGCTTGCTCCTTATGCACAGCAATCATCAATTCAGCAAGAAAAATCAAGAAACGCGGACGGGCGGATGGTATAACGTACCCATGAGCAGCGGCAATACATATCAGAAGAGAATACAGCGCGTTTTGCGGCACATTGAAAAACGTGCCGGAGCCATGCCGTCCCTGGAGGAACTGGCGGCGGTGGCGCATTTTTCGCCGTTTCATTTTCACCGGGTCTTCAAAAGCCTGGTGGGGGAAAGCGTCGCGGCCTACGTCCGGCGGCTGGCCCTGCAAAACGCCGCGCAACACCTGTCGTATTATCAGGAATCCGTTACCGATATTGCCTTTGACGCGGGCTACGAAAGCCCGGAAGCGTTCACGCGTGCCTTCCGTTCAGCTTTTGGCGTGTCCCCCTCGCAATATCGGAAGCAAGGCGGCTCCCCCGCCTTCGCCATCAAAGCGGAGGCCGCTCCGTATCATTTCTACCACACCAACCCGGAGGTTTATCCCGTGAAAGTCCAAGTGAAAACCGTTGAACCCGCTTTAGTTGCCTCGCTGCGCCACATCGGCGCGTATGACGCGTGCGAGCCCGCCTGGGAACGCCTGTGCGAAATTTTGCGCCCGGCGGGGCTGTGCCAGGAAGGCGCGACCGTGTATGGCGTCTGCTATGACGACCCCGACACCACGCCCGCCGAAAAATGCCGCATGGATGTGTGCCTCACCCTGCCCAAAGGCGTGGATGCGAACACGCCCGCGCTGGCCGGGCTGCTGCAAACCACGGAACTGTTCACCCAGCATATCGGCAACGGCGGCGAATATGCCTGCGTCTTAATCAAGGGGCCGTACAGCCTCCTGCACCCTGCCTACCGCTCCCTTTTCGGCGAGTGGCTCCCCCAAAGCGGGCGCGAACCCGGCGACAGCATCGGCTTCGAAGCCTATTACAACGACCCCGCCCAAACCCCGCCGGAAGAATTGCTTTCGGAAATATTCATCCCGCTTAAGCCGCTGCGGTAAGGCCCACCCCGAGTGGCACAATTCAAATAGCTTTGAATTTGATTGCAACTCGCGCCATATAAAAAAAGAAACCGAGACTTAGGCGGAGTCTCGGTTTCAACAACAAGGAGAATGATTTTTTTGGTAGCTATGGTCTTGGGCATGACCGTTGACAGAGTATTAAGCAATCACTGTGCCAGAATGGAAACTTTGCTCATAATAATCATAACATAATGTTTTTGCTGTATATATTATTTGGCGGACTTAGGCGTACAAAAAATTGAAGTTCAAAAAAGTTCAATATTTTGGTCAGCAGGCAAGAATTTTACATTTTTTTGAACTCTGCGTGGCCGCTTTTTTGAACCGCAAGGTTCCATTTTTTGGCCGAGCCCAGGAATGGTAGAGCAAACTCATTTGGAAAAATCGCCGCCTCTCCCCCCCCCTCGTCATTCCGGTGAAAGCCGGAATCCATTTCCAGGTAGCATGTTTTTGCCGCCCAAGCCCCTCACCGCGTTCTTCTCAACTCTCTCTCAGTAGCGTGAAAGTGATAAGAACGAAGGAGATAGGGGCACCGACAAGTCGCTTCACTGGAAATGGCTTCCTGCCTTCGCAGGAATGACAGTGGTGGAAGGGCGGGGTGGGGAGGCACCACGCCGCCAAGAGAAAGGCATGGGTTCCGGCCTTCGCCGGAATGACGAGGCGGGGGTAGGCAGAGTGTGCCGACAAGTCGCACCACTGGAAATGGATACCGGCCTTCGCCGGTATGACGATGGTGGGGGCACAAAAGGCGGCAGAAGCGAGGCCCTGTCTTGGTTTTATCGCCGGGGAATGCTATAATTGCCGCAACCTTGGCTCCAGCGCGGGGCCGTTATGAGCATACCATGAAACTTTTCGACCTCGATAACCGCCAGCAGCGGGAAGTGCGGCGCTTTTTCACCTGGCACCTGGCCTATATGGCCCTGATTGCCGTTTTTTTCACGGTCATCTATTATTTCGGCATCTTCAAGTCGTCCCGCCTGCTCAGGGAACGGGCCATTTTCACCGTCCTGGCGCCCCTGTGCACCCTGGCCTTCGTGGCCGCCTCCCCCTGGCGCGACCGCTGGCTCCACGCCGTCCGGGATACCTACGAACGCCTGGAGGGCGAACCGGCGTTCTGCCTCATGGGGGGCCTGGTTTTTTACTTCGGCTTTTACATTTACAGCGTCCTTTTGTGGGGCCTGGGCGCGCTCGGCCCCTCGCTGTTCTATATGTGACGGAATCCTGGCGGCGGGGACAGGCACGCTGTTTGCTACCCAAGACAGGGTCGGCTTCCGACGCGCATCCCGGCCATGAGGAGGAAAATCGTGCGGCGACTCGTCCTAGTGCTTCTGATTCTGCTCCTGGCTTCCGCCGAAGCCGCAGCCCAGCCCGCCCCGCGCCGCCCCGCCGCCCTGCGGCCGGAGCAGATTTTCCGCGCCATTTACCCCACTGCCCCCGGCTCCCTCGACCCCCACGGCCCGCCCGACCCGGCCGCCTGGCCCGTCATCATGGCCTGCTACAACCGCCTGGTGACCATGACCAACGGCACCGCCAAGCCCGAGCCCTCCCTGGCCCAAACCATCCGGGTTTCGCCGGACGGCCTGAAATATACCTTCACCCTCTACGAAGGCCTCACCTTCGCCGACGGCACGGTGGTCAACGCCGACGCGGTGTTTTTTTCCTTCGACCGCCTCATGTCCAGCCCGGTGGGGCGGCAGTTTTTCCCGCACCTGCAACGCTTTGAGCCCGTGGGGCCCTATTCCTTTCGCCTCATTCTCAGCCGCCCCTGGCCGCCGTTTCTGGCCTCGCTGGCCCTGCCCCAGGCCTCCATCGTCAGCCCGGGGCTGGGTCAGCGGCACCCCTCCTATCTGGACACCCGCACCCTGGGCAGCGGCAATTACACGGTGTATGATTGGAAAGACGGCACCATCGGCCTGCAGCAGCGCCCGGAACTGCCCGCCCGCCACAAGGTGGGTTTCGCCATGTTCCATTATGAGCCGGACGCGCAAAAGCGTTATGAGAAAATGGCCGCCTACGACGCGCACCTCACCATCGCCCCGCAGCTTCCGCCCCAGGGTATGCCCCCGCAGTATCAAACCCTGAGCGTGCCGGGCTTCAGCGTGCGCTTTTTGGCCCTCAACACCGCCCGGCCCTACACCAGAATGCAGACCACCCGCCGGGCCATGAGCTTCATTGTCCAGAACGCTTTCAGGGAACATTCCGGCCGCCTGGACGGCCCCTTTCCGCCGGGCCTCTTTTTTGACGCCCCGCGCCGCGCCGACCCGCCGGAACTGGGGGCCACCGACCCCCTGACCCAGGCGGCGGTCATCATCCGCGACGCGGGCCCGCCCCAGACCCCGCTGAACCTCATCATCCGGGCCGGGGACGACTCCCTGGCCCGTGACGCCGCCGCCGTCATCGCGGCCCTGAGCCCCTATGGCTTCCAGATCAACCTCCTGACCCTGGACGGGGCCAAGTTGCGCCAGGTCATGGAGACCGGCGACTACGACCTCTATCTCGGCAGCCGCGCCGTGGACATCCCCTCCGCCGACATGTGGCTGGGCCGTTTTCTTGACCCCGCCGCCACCGTGGACGGCAACCCCGCCCTGTTCCGCGACCGCCAGGCGGGCCAGTTGATTGTGGACATCAACGGCCTGGTGGGCCAGCCCGGCGACGGCCCCCAGGAACTGGCCGCCCTCGACCGCGACCGGGCCATTAAAGTGGCCGCCCTGGCGGACATCGCCCGCACCGAAGCGCCCTATGTGTTCCTCTATCAGCTGGAATCCTCCATGGTGGTGGACGAGCGGCTGGCGAACTCGGCGGCCAGGCCCCACCCCATGTGGCCGGACATCTGGCCCCTGGACAACCTTGACCTCAGCCCCTTCGTCACCCGCTCCGGCGTGAACCCCACCGGGCGGCGGCCCGACCCCCCGGCCCCGGCTCCCGCCGCGACGCGGGCGGAATCCCCGGCCACTGTTCCGGCCCCCGCCGCGCCGCAATTTCCGATTCCGGCCGCGCCGACAGTCGCGGCTCCGGCCGCCCCCGCGCCGTCACCCGCTACCCAAACCGCTCCGCCGGTTCGACTGGAAGGGGAAGACCCAGCCCCGGCTTTTGACGAATTCCTCGGCGACGTTATGTAGGATACCAGTATGCGTATAGCCAGCCCCACCATCCTCGCGCTTGTTTTGCTGCTTAC
>JAITVE010000116.1 GCA_031285975.1 Candidatus Adiutrix sp.
ATATTTTGAATATCCTGGGCCTGGCTTTGGCTGGCCTGGGCGATTTCCCCCACCAGGGCGCCCATCTGGTCGCTGACCGCCACCATCTGCCCAAAACTTTCCTTGGCGTTGTTCACCAACAGCGAGCCCTGGTGGATGCGCTCCAAACTCCCCGCGATCATAGCCGTGGTGTTTTTGGCCGCCTCTGCCGAGCGGCTGGCCAGGTTGCGCACCTCGTCGGCCACCACGGCAAAGCCCACCCCGGCCTCACCGGCGCGGGCCGCCTCCACCGCCGCGTTCAGAGCCAAAAGGTTGGTCTGGAAGGCGATTTCCTCCACCGTCTTGATAATCTGGCGGCTGGCCTGGCCGGAATCGTGAATTTCATCCATGGCCTGGGAAATTTCGCTCACCGCCGCGTTGGCTTCCTGCACGTGGCCCATGGCCGCGTTCATCAGTTCCTTGGCCTGGGAGGAATGCCCGGCGTTGCGTTTGGCCATGGTGAGCATTTCTTCCAAACTGCCCATGGCTTCCAGCACGGCGGCGGTGTTGTCCGAGGCCCCCTGCGCCAGGAGGCGGCTGGAGCGGGACAGGTGGCCCGCCGTTTGGGTGACCTCCGCCGCGCCCCGGCTGAAATGGCCGAAAACCCGCCCCAGGGGGCTGACCGTGCTGCGCAGCAGCGCCGCCGCCAGGGCGACAGTCAGCGCCAGGGCCAGCGGGAGGCCGACCATTATTAATAGGGATATCTGCCGCCCCACCGCCGCGTTTTCCGCCGCCAGCCGGGTTGAGGCCTGACGGATTTTTTGGCTGGCACTGGCCAGGCTGGCGGGTGCCGCCCCGCCGGGGGCCGAGATGTTCCGGGCCGCCGCCGTTTCCATCTCTGCGGCCAGGGCCGACAGGTCGCGGCTCAGGTCGCCCGAGAGTGCGGTCAGGCCGCTGGCCTTCAGGGCCGTGAAGCCCAAAAGCAACGCCACGGTCAGAAAAATCAGACCGAGACCCAGAATTAGTTTGGCGCTCAAAGTCAGTCGCTTCATGGACGCTCACTGAAAGTTAACATTCAGGGGGGAAGCCGGGCGAGGCCGGAGTCCCGTATATTCAAGTTTTAACTATATTGGCCATAATTGTCAACCACTACCAGCGAGGCGGCACATTATTTGGTGTGGCTTCGCGGCGAATGTTGTATGGGGCTCCGCCCCAAGCCCCGCCACTCCACCCGTCATCAATTCGGCTTCACCACCAAATTCATCAGCTTGTCCTGCACATACACCTTCTTGACAATGGTCTGGCCTTCCAGCCATTTGGCCACGGCGGGGTTATCCAGCACTTGGGGTTCGATGACTTCCTGGGACAGACCGGCGGGCAAGTCCAGCTTGGCCCGCACTTTGCCGTTTATCTGCACCACGTATTCCACGGTGGCCCGGAAGGTGGCTTCCTCATCCCATTCCGGCCAGCCGCCCGCGAAAACCGTCTCGCTGTGGCCCAGTTGCTCCCACATTTCCTCGGCCACATGCGGGGCCAGGGGGGCCACCATTTTCACCACGGCCTCGGAGACCACCCGGTTCCTGACACGGTTCTTGGTGACGTGGTTAATCAGCTCCATCAGGCGAGCGATGGCCGTGTTGTAGGAAAAGCGGGCCAAGTCCGCCGTGACGGCTTTGATGGTGGAGTGCAGCCAGAAGCGGGTTTCCGCGTCTTCCGGCTCGGTGGCGGCCAGGCCGCCCTCTTCCGGCAGCACCGCCGTCCAGAGGCGGTCGAGGAAGGACTTCATGGCCCGCACCCCGCCGTCGCGGAAGTCGCCGCCTTCCAGGTACGCGCCCATGAACATCAAGTACATGCGGAAAGCGTCGGCCCCGAATTCGCGGATGTATTCATCGGGGTTGATGACGTTGCCCCGCGATTTGGACATCTTGGCCCCCTCCCGCACAATCATGCCGTGGGCCACGAAGCGTTTGTAGGGTTCCACGAAATCCAAATGCCCGCACTGGTTGAGCGCCCGGCAGAGCCAGCGGCTATACAGCAAATGCAGCACCGCGTGCTCGTTGCCGCCGACATACAGGTCAACCGGCAGCCATTTTTTGGTGCGGGCCGCGTCAAAGGGGCGGTCGCCAAACTCGGTGGAGGGGTAGCGGTAAAAATACCAGGCCGAGCACAGGAAGTTGTCGGACACGTCGGTTTCCCGCGTGGCCGGGCCGCCGCACTCGGGGCAGGTGGTGTGGAAAAAGCTTTCGTCGCGCCGCAGGGGCGAAAAGCCGCTGCCGTCGGGCTTGTAGTCTTCCAGGTAGGGCAGCGTGACCGGCAAATCCTTTTCCGGCACGGCCACCGCGCCGCACTTGTCGCAATAGATGATCGGAATGGGCGGGCCCCAGTACCGCTGGCGGCTGACGCACCAGTCGCGCAGGCGGTAATTGATTTTGAACTCGGCCCGGCCCTGCTCCTTCAAGCGCGTGGTGACGGCCTCTATGCCCTGCTCCTTGGCCGGGAGGCCGTTGAAATCACCTGAATTGACCAGGAGGCCTTCGCCGACATAGGCTTCCGGCAGGGCGTCGAACATTTTACCGTCCGGGGCCACCACCTGGCGGATGGGCAGGTTGAATTTCACGGCAAAGTCAAAGTCGCGCTGGTCGTGGGCGGGCACGGCCATGATGGCCCCGGTGCCGTAGCCCATGAGCACGTAATCGGCGGCCCAGATGGGAATGCGCTCGTTGTTCACCGGGTTGACGGCATCGGCCCCGGTGAACACGCCGGTCTTGTCGCGGCCTTCGGCCTGGCGGTCAACCTCGGAGAGGGCGGCGGCGGCGGCCCGGTATTCGCTCAGGGCCGGGCGCTGCTCGGGGGTGGTGATTTGATCCAGCAGGGGGTGTTCCGGGGAAAAGACCATGTAGGTGGCCCCGAAGAGGGTGTCGGGCCGGGTGGTGAAGATTTGGAAGTCCGGCCCGCCGTCAACGCTGAAGGTGACTTCCGCGCCCTGGCTGCGGCCAATCCAGTTGCGCTGGGCGGTTTTGGTGCGTTCCGACCAGTCGATGCGGTCGAGTTCGTCCAACAGTTCCTGGGCAAAGGCGGTGGTTTTGAAATACCACTGCTCCATGTCCTTTTTCACCACCGTGGAGGTGCAGCGTTCGCACTCGCCGTCAATGACCTGCTCGGCGGCCAAAACGGTTTTGCAGCCGGGGCACCAGTTGACCGGAGCCTTCTTTTTGTAGGCGAACCCGTTTTTATACAGGGTGACGAACATCCACTGCGTCCACTTGTAATATTCGGGGCTGGTGGTGTCCACCTGGCGGCTCCAGTCGAGCATGAGGCCGACTTTTTTGAGCTGATTTTCGCGGAAATTTTCAATATTCTTGGGCACCATCTCAGCCGGATGGCGGCCGTTTTTCAGGGCGAAGTTTTCAGAGTGCATCCCGAAAGCGTCAAAGCCCATGGGCTCGAAAACGTCAAAGCCTTTCAGGCGGTGAAAACGCCCCTGAATATCCGAGCCCACAAAGGCGAAAACATTGCCGACGTGGAGCCCCTCAGCCGAAGGGTAGGGGAACATCATGAGGTTATAGAAAGGCTTTTCCGCCTTATCCAAGTCAAGACGGTCGGTGCCGCGCTCTTCCCATACTGTGCGCCATTTGGCTTCCACTGCCGCCGGATCATATTTACCCATGATTTCCTCGCCTGCTGCTTGAATGATTTTCAAATTCCCGGGATTTTCCCTGAAATACTTATAACAGTGTATTATATCCCTAAAGTACACCATAGGTCAAGAAGTGCATGAAAATGTTGGTACGAAAGCGGCACGGGAGGAGCGGGCTGACCGGCGGCGGTGAAAGAAGAACGCGGGAGTGGCCTGGCCGGTAAAGCCCCAAGGGCTCTGGAAATGGATTCCTGCCTCCGCAGGAATGACGAGTGGGAGCATTGGCGCGGCCTGGCCGACGGCGCCGAGAGAAAGGCATGGATACCGGCTTTCGCCGGTATGACGGTGGGGGGATGTAGGGCGGGGGCGACAAATTGCGGTACTGGAATTTTCCCCCACCTGCTGCAGAGCGGGTGGGGGAAGCGGCCTGGCCTCACTCTGATAAATCATCGACCCGAATGTTTTTGATTTTGCCGGGGTCATCAGGGAAGCCTCCTATTTCCAAGTGAACCCAAAGGGTTCACGCAAAAAAAGCCGGGGACGCCAGTCCCCACACTTTCCCGCCGCCTCGGGCACCGAAGCCCCACCATTGCAACCGCCCTCCCGAACCGGAAAAAAGCGAAGCCCCGACAGGGCGAAGCGCCCAGGATGCGCCAGCATCCGCGGATCCAGGGCTATGCCCTGGTGTAGAGGGAGACGCAGTTGCGGCCGTTGGTTTTGGCGGAGTAGAGGGCTATATCGGCGCGTTCTATGGCGGAGAGGAGGAGTTGCTGGCCGGAGGTGGCGGGGTTGAGCTCGCTTTGGTTGATGCAGACCAGGCCTATGCTGATGGTGATGGACTGGCCGTCGCGGGCGGGGCTGGGGCTGTTGGCGATGGTCATGCGGATGCGCTCGGCGATGATGCGGCCCCGGTTGAGGTTGGCGGCGGGGAGCATGAGGACGAATTCCTCGCCGCCGTAGCGGGCGAAAATGTCGCTTTTGCGGAGAATGCGGTCGATGGCGCCGGTGACCATTTTAATGACCTGGTCGCCGCAGAGATGGCCGTAGGTGTCGTTGAAAATTTTGAAGTGGTCGATATCAATCATGAGGAGGCAGAGGCTGTCGTCCTTGGAGCGCTTGAGGTTTTCCATTTCGCGCTCGGCGGTTTCGAAGAAATAGCCGCGATTGTAGATGCCGGTCATAGAGTCGCGCAGGGACTTTTGGCGATAAGTCTCTTCGCTGGCGGCCAGGGCCAGAAGCGCGTCTTCTTTGAGCTTGACTTCCTGCCTCAAGGTTTCAGTCATGGCCAGGAGCTCGGTCTGCTTTTGCTCCAGAATGTCGCGGTACTCGGCCAGGCTGGCGGTCATGCGGTTGAAGGCGTCGGCGAATTCGCCCATGAAATCCACCCGCTGGGAAAGGTCGCCCTCGGCCACCATGAGGCACTGCCAGGTGAGGTGGCGGATGTTGCCGCGCAAGGCTTTCAGGAGCCCGGCGGTGTTGCCGCCGCACTTGATGTCGCGGTCGAAGCGGCCCGCCGAAAACTCAGCCAGCACGGCTTTGATTTCGTTGATATAGGCGCAGAGCCGTTCCAGGCCGGGGACGAGAAGCATCTCCGGCGAGGGCTCGGGGCCGTTGTACTGCAACAACTGCTTTTCAAGGAAATCCACCAGTTCGGCGGCGGTGCAGCCTGGGCCGGGGGCGGACTCTTTTGCGGTGGCGGCCTGGGTCATGGCGCGGACTTCAGGAGGCCTGCGGCGCGGCGCCGAAGCGGCAGGTGCGCTCGCTGGTGCACCAGCAGTCGATCTCTTTAACCAGGAACTTCTTGCCGGTGTAGGCTTCCAGGATGCCGGCCAGGAAACCCTCGTCGTAGATGCAGATTTCGTAGCCCAGTTCGGGGAGGCCCGAGCAGTCTAAATCTTCGGAAACGGTGAGGGTGAAGCTGAGGCTGTCGAGGTTGGAATCCTCCACCCGCAGAATGCCGACGCCCAGGTTGCGCAGGAGTTCCTGAAGCTGGGAGACGAGCTTGCTGAAACTGTCCGGCTTGGGCACCACGGCGTTGTGGTAGAAATGGCGGCCGGCCACTTCCCCGGCTTCGTAAAAGATCTTGTCGGCTTCGTCCGCGCCGTAGCGCTGCTCCAGAACGTCGCGGAAGCAGAACTGCATGAGGCGGTAGGCTTCGATGCGCAGGGTGGGGCCAAGATTGGGGCGGGCTTTTTCAACGTCGCCGATTAAGTCCCAGGAAAATTCATATTTGCGTTCCGACATACGTATTACTCCTTCACGCTCCCGGGAGGAGCCGGTATTGTAGAGAACAGAGGCGGAGAGGCAATGTGGGGCCGCCGGGCGGGCGGCTCCCATTGTCAGCAAATCAGGCGAAAACGCGGGTGAAGACGGCGTCCACCGAGGCGGTGAAGCGCTCGGGGCTAAAAACGGCCTCGATTTCAGCGGGGCTCAGGTGGGCGGTGATGTCCGGGTCGCTTGTGACCAGGGCTTTGAAATCCGCGCCGAGGCGGTGGGCTTCCAGGGCGTCGCGCTGCACGGGGGCGTAGGCCTCCACCCGGCTCAGGCCCTTGTCGCACAGTTTCAGGAGAAGTTCTTGGGAGTTGTGGAGCCCGCCGGTGAGTTCCACATTGCGGGCCATGCGTTCGGGGCGGACGACCAGGCCGGAGACCAGGCCGGTGAGGCGGGCCAGCATGTAGTCGGCCAGGGAGGTGGAATCCGGCGCGATGATGCGTTCCACCGAGGAG
>JAITVE010000166.1 GCA_031285975.1 Candidatus Adiutrix sp.
CGGATAAATTCTTAATACGCCAGTTCCAGGACGGTTAAGATGCTCTTGCCCGGGGTGTAGGTTGAGTGATTTTTCCAAATGAAGTCGGGCTGTGGTATAATGCCCGCACGTCTATAAAATTCGGCGGCAAATTATCATCGCGGAAGATGTATCATGACTCAGATTGAAGAAACCCTGTCCCCTCAAAGGCCGGAAGGCCCGGCCCTCATCTGCTTCAACGGGCATATCCACACCCTGGACAAGGCCCGGCCCCTGGCCTCGGCGCTGGCCGCTGAAAACGGCGAGATTGCCTACGTGGGCGACAGTTTGGAGGAGGCCCGGCGGGCCGTCGCCCCCGGCGCGGAAGAGCTTGACCTCAAAGGCCGCACCGTGATTCCCGGCCTGATTGACGCGCACTCGCATTTGCTCTCCGAGGGCTTAAAGCTGGGGCGGCTGGACGTGGCGGGTTTGAGCAAAGAGGCGGTGCTGGAAAAAGTGCGCCGGACGGCGGCGGCCACGCCTCCCGGCGAGTGGATTGTCGGCCAGGGCTGGGACCAGACCCACTGGCCGGGCGAAGGCTGGCCCAGCCGCCACGAGCTGGACGAAGCCGCGCCGCGCAACCCCGTGGTGCTCGACCGCATTGACTGGCACTCCCTGTGGGCCAACACCCAGGCCCTCACCGCCGCCTGCCTGGACGGCCGCACCCCCGACCCCAGCGGCGGCGAGTTTCTGCGCGAGGCCGACGGCAGCCTTTCCGGCATTGCCGTGGGCGAGGGCATGTGGCCGGTCTGGAACGCGGTGCCCCCGGAAAGCGAGGCCAAAAAGCTTCAGGCCCTGATGCGGGCACAAAAAGAGGCCCTGGGTTTCGGCCTCACCTCCGTGGTGTGGGTGGGCGTGACCATGCCTGACCTGGAAATCATCAAAAAAGCCTATGAAAACGGGGATTTGAAAATAAGAATCCGGGCCCTGATGCTGGCCCACGGCCGCCATGACGCGCAGTATTACGCGGCGGGGGGCGGGCCGGTGCACGGGCTGTTCGGGGAAAAATTCTCCATTGCCGGGGTAAAAATCCACGCCGACGGCTCCCTGGGCTCCCGCAGCGCCTGGCTGTTGCAGGACTATGCCGACCGGCCCGGCCACCGGGGCGGCCATTCCTACAGCGACGCGGAATTGTTGGCCGTTATGGAGGAAGCCCGCGACCACGACATGCAGGTGGCCATCCACGCCATTGGCGACGCCGCCGTGCGCCAGGCCGTCACCGCCATGGCCGCCGTGCTGCAACGCCGCCCCTGCGACCACCGCTGGCGCATAGAGCATTTTCAGGTGGCGGCGGATAACGACCTGAGCGCGGCTATGGAATTGGGCATCATCCCCTCGCTCCAAACCGTGGGCCTGATGGCCGACCTGGACATGGCCGAAGAGCGGCTGGGGCCCGAAGTCGCCAAGCGGGCCTATAACTGGCGGGACTTCTTCAAACGCGGCGGGGTTGTCATCAACGGTTCCGACGGCCCGGTGGAATCCGTCAACCCCTTTGAGGGCATGTACGCGGCTGTGACCCGGCAAAACCTGGCGGGCCGCCCCACGGGGGGCTGGAAGCCGGAACACCGCCTCAGCCGCTGGGAAGCCCTGGCCAGCTACACCCTGTGGTCGGCCTGGTCGGAGTTCGGCGAAGCCCGCAAGGGCTCCCTCACCCCCGGCAAACTGGCCGACTTTGTGGTGCTCGACCGTGACCTCATGGCCTGCCCGGAAAGCGAAATCAAAGCCGTCAAAGCCCTCATGACCTTCCTGGGCGGGGCATTGGTCACAGAGCCCCGCGCCTTATAAAATAGAGGTTGGGGCTCTGTTCAGGCCTGGCTATAGGGGCCGGCGGCTGAGGCTTACTGCCTCACGCCAACGGCGACCATCATATTCCAATTGGGCTGTATAAAACCCAGGTCAGCGTCACCGCCATAGGCACTGAGGCTAACACACCTTATATCGATTAGGCCCCACTGCTCACGACCAGCGGCCACCTCGCCAGACCAATAAAGATAGAGGCCTGTACCATCGGTGTCATCCGGCCAGTCAGCCGCGAACGCCGCCCCTTTGCCATTCACTTTGGCCACAGCCGCCAACTGCGATACTTTTGGCAACCGGGCTGTTGTCGAGTAATAATAGCCTCGTGTGCCTTGGGTGTCATGCTCACCTCGCGCCCAATACCGCTGGTTAAACCGCATTCTGGGTACCATCTGGGTACCATCCACCACGACGGTATCGGGGTCTACGTAGCCGCCAACGCTGATAGCCGCGTGAAAATTATCGGCGCTCGCAAAAAAATCGCCGAGATCGGGGTTAGTATCCCAGTCCTGGTTAAGTATCGTGGCTCTCCCCCCAGACCACTGCTTCCCAACGCCATTGGCCGGGTCGGTGTCAAACACCGACAGCGGGCCGTCGCCGAAAGCCACCGTCTTGCTCACCGCGGGATAGGAAGACGTGCTCACCGCCGCCTCAACACGCGCCGCGCGCGAACCCACAATGTCCGTCAACTGAATGGGCGCGTTGCGGCTTGAAGCGGGCGTGCCTTTCATAACGGCGGTGGGGCCGCTGTGGTTTTCCGGGTCGGACAGAATGGCGCTCTCGCCGCCCCAATACAGGCCGTGCTCCGCATCCGCCGCCCGCCGCCACCAAACGGGCGTGCCGCCGCCGAATTCCAGGCCGGTCACTTTCCAGATCACGTCGCCGTCCGCCGGGGTTGTGGCGCATTCCAGGCTGTCGCAGCCGCTGGGCACTTCCACCACTTTCAGGTTCACGGTGCTGAAAAAATCAGCCGTGACAAAGCTGGGGCTGGTGTAGCTGTCGAACGCGCGGCAGTTGTTGCCCCCGGCGTCGCACAGCAGAATGTTCAAGCCTTCCGAGAGCGAAATAACCGCGCCGCCCCCGGCCTCCTCCGCGCCTTTTTTGACGCGGTATTCCAATAACATGTCGTTCTGCCGGTTGACGAAATCGTGCCGCGAACCGTCCACCGTGCGCATTTCGGCCACGGTGGCCGGGGAAAGCTGGTCTTCCCAGTCCACCCCGAACAGGTAGTCGAAGGTGAGGCCGAACTGCGTTTCCTTTTCGCCGCCGCTGTGCCGCTGGGTGACCCCGGCGGAGAGCACGGGAATGGGCGTCCATTCCAGGCCATAGCTCCAAACCTTCGGGTCTTTTTGCAGCACGTCGCCCGCGCCAAAGCTGCCCACGTGGTCGCCCATCCACTGCTCAAAAGCCCCGGTCAGGGCCAGGTTGCGGTAAAAAGGCAGGTAGCCGGTGAGGCGCGCGTCATAGCCCTCGGCCGGGCGTTCCTCCACCAGGCGGCTGTCGTAATCTTCGGAATCTTTCCAGCCGCTCAGCGGCGCGTAATAGTTGGCGGAAAGGCGCAGCCAGTCATACCAGGCCTCCACCCCCGCCCCGCCGCGCGTGTGGCGGCGGGTAAAATCCTGGTCAATAAAAGCGTTGTAGCCCAAAGCGAAATTCTCGGCAGGGAAGAAACGCTGGCCCAGGCCGAAATTGCCGACCACCCGGTTGTTGGCCATGGTGCGCAGGCCCATCTGGGTGAAGACGACGCTGTATTCATTATCATACAAAGGCAGAAGGAAATCGCCGGAGCCGGTGACTTGGCCCTCGTCATTTATGCGGAAACTGAGACGGGCCTTGCCATAGCCGCCGAGGAAACCCTCGGCCCAGGAGGTGAAAGCGCCCGACCCGGCGGACACGGCCATGTCCAGCAGCCGGTCGGCCACATTGCCCCCGCGCCATTGCGAGGAAGACTGCGCCCCGTAGGAACCGTCCGGGTTGCGGCGGTAGCGCTCGCCATAACTCAGGCGGGTGGCGCCGTTGGGCCCGTTGTGCAGCCGCCAGGCTTTGTCGTGAACGGTTTCATCATCAGTAGCGGGAGCCATGCCGGGCAAGCCCGTCAGCCCCAGGGCCGCGCCCAGCCCGGCACTCGCGGAATCAGCCTGGGCCGCCGGGGCTTCAGCCTGGCCGGGCAATATAAAAACGTCCTTCTCCCCGGCCTCGGCTGGAAGGGCCAAAAATATCATGCAAAAAACAAGAGATGAGAGAGTAAGAAACCGGTTGAGGTTATCGAGCGCTTTCATGATTGTCCCCTTTCATCGAGATGACAATTCAATAAGATAGTTTCGTAATGTTCCAATGCTACCTAAAAAAAGACCATTTAGCAAGGCAATTTGTGTCAAAAAGCACTGATATTTTTAAAGAAACCACCCCTAGTGATATTTCCTTAATAAGCCCGCTACATATTGCCCCTTGGCCCTTCTTTTGATACACTCAAAAAAGCATTTTTTTAGAAAAAAACGGACTGATGAAGCTATGAAAATAAAACTGGCCAGAACTTTAGGCTATTGCCTGGGGGTGCGGCGGGCCATGAACGCCGCCTTTCGGCAGCTTTCGCGGCGCAGCGGCGCGGTGTACAGCCACGGCGAACTCATCCACAACGCCCCCGCGCTGGCACTGCTGTCCCAGAAGGGCCTCGCCCTGTGGAACGGGGAGACGGAGGGCACGGTCATCATCCGGGCCCACGGCTTGCCGCCGAAAGATATGGAATTTCTCGCGCAATCCAAACTCACCGTCAGCGACGCCACCTGCCCCCGCGTGCGCCAGGTGCAGCTTTTGGCCCAGCGGGAAGCGGCGGGCGGGCGGCTGGTGATTATCTGGGGCAAGGCCGACCACCCGGAAGTGGTGGGGATTTTGGGCCACGCCGCCGGGCGGGGCCGGGTGGCGGCCAATCCCGAAGACGTGGCCGCCCTGCCGGACGCCGACCGGGTGCTGCTCATTTCCCAAACCACGCAAGACCTCGCCGCCTGGCCGGCCATGGAGGCCGCCGTGCTCCGCCGCTGGCCCGAGGCCATGATCCGCAACACCATCTGCGAGGCCACCGAAGAGCGGCAGGCCGAGGTGCGGCGGCTGGCGGGCGAGGTGCAGGCCCTGGTGGTGGTGGGCGGCAAAACCAGCGGCAACACCGCCCGCCTGGCCGATATCGGCCGCCGGGCCGGGCTGAAAACCATTTTGGTGGAAACCGTGGAGGACTTGATTCCAGAAGACTTCGAGGGCCTGGACAGCGTGGGAGTGGCCGCCGGGGCCTCCACCTCGGCCTGGCAAATCAGCCAGGTGGTGCAGGCCCTCTCGGCCCTGGCCCGCGCGCGGGGCGACACGGGCGGCTTCTGGGCGCGGCTGCTGCGGGCCCTCATACTTTCGAGCCTTTACGCGGCCCTGGGGCTGGCCTCCCTGGCTTTGGCCGTGGGCGTGCTGATGGGCCAAAGCCCGCCACGGGTGCTGTTCAGCTTTTTCTTTTTCCAGGTCACGGCCCTGCACCTTTTCCGCGATTTTTTCCAGGGGCGCGGCCCCACCCTGCGCTTCAACGACCCTGACCGCACGGCCTTCTTTGACAAATACCGCCGCTCCCTGCAATGCTTCACGGTCATCACCGGGCTTCTGGCCGCCGCCGCCGCCTGGCTGGCCGGGCCGGGGGCCATGGCCGCCGCCGGGGCCGCCTGGCTGGCGGGCCTCATCTACAAATATATGCCGCGCCCCCGGTATTACAGCTCCCTGGGCCTGCCGCGCACTTTGCTCGGCCCCATGGTGCTGGGCGCGGGCTGGGGGCTGGTCATGGTCGCGGCCACGGTGTGGAGCGAAGCCCCCTTCCCGAACCCTTTTCCCTGGGGCACCGCCGTCTGGGCCGGGGGCGCGGCTTTCTGGCCCGTCTTCACGCTGGCCGTGATGGGGGACGTGCTGGGGGCCCAGGGCGACCGCTTTTTCGGCCGCCCAACGCTCCCCACCGTCTTCGGCGAAAAGGCCGCCCGGCAATTTTTGCGGGGCGTGCTGGGGCTTTGGGCTCTGTGGCTGGCCGCCGGGGCGCTGTCCGCCGCCCTGCCCTCCCTGGCCTGGGGGCTGATGCTCTGCGGCCCGGTCTATAGCCTGTTCCTGCTAAAGCCCTTGTTCCGCAACGCTGGGCTGCACGGCTTCCGCTTCGAGGCCGTGATGTTCGGGCAACTGATTTTGACGGGATTGGCGGTGCTGCTGTGGACATGGTGACCGTGGTCATCCCCACTTTCAACCGGGCCGCTCTGCTGCCCCGCGCCGTGGATTCCGTGCTGGCCCAGACCTATCAAGCCTTTGAGCTCATAGTGGTGGACGACCATTCGGGCGACGAAACGCCGGAAGCGCTGGCCCAATGGCAGGGCGACGGGCGCGTCAGCGTCATCCGCCACGCAGAGAACCGGGGAGTCAGCGCGGCCCGCAACACGGGCCTGGCCGCCGGGCGCGGGGAACTCGCCGCCTTTCTGGACAGCGACGACGAATGGCTCCCCAGCAAGCTCGAAGCCCAGGCCGAATATTTCGCCGCGCACCCGGAAGCCATGCTGGTGCAGACCCAGGAACGCTGGATGCGGAAAGGCCGCCGGGTCAACCCCGGCCAAAAGCACCTGAAAAAAGCGGGGGATATTTTTATCGACTCCGTCAGCCTGTGCCTGATAAGCCCCTCGGCGGTCATGCTGCGGCGGCGATTGCTGGACGAGGTGGGGAATTTTGACGAAACCCTGCGCGCCGCCGAGGATTACGACCTCTGGCTGCGGGTGCTGGCCCGCTACCCGGCGGGCCTCATCGACCGGGAACTGGTCATCCGCCACGGCGGCCGCGACGACCAGCTTTCCGCCCAGCCCGGTTTGGATAAGTATAGAGTCATGGCGTTAGAAAAAATCTTGCGGGAGCCTTTGACCCCGGCACGCCGCCAAGCCGCCGAAGCCGAGTTGCAACGCCGCCGGGGCATTTACGAGGCGGGGCGGCTCAAGCGAGCGGGAGTTGTTACAGAGTAAGGAAGAGCGCGGCAGGGGCTTGGTCGGCAAAGCCGGGGGGCTCTGGAAATGGATTCCTGCCTCCGCAGGAATGACGCGGTGGGGGCACGAAGGGCGGCGGTGAACACCAAGAGAAAGGCATGGGTACCGGCCTTCGCCGGTATGACGGGTTGAAGAACTGACGTTTGTGCTAAAACGTAAACGCTCTTGCCTGCTACAACAACTGGTCGCGGCTGTTTTTGGAGAGGGAGCACATGCGCACGGTGGCGGTTATCAGGGCGGCGGCGATGAGGACGGCCAGGGTTCCGGCGGCCGCCGGGGCCAGGGCGCCGTTGTCGTCCCAATGGGCCAGGCCCACCAGGAGGCTGTGAATCCCCAGCCAGCCGGTGATGAGGCTGGCGCAGTAGAGGAACAAAAACTTCAGGCAAAGCACGAATTCACCTTTTCCCTAAAATAACCCGAAATTCTGGACGGCCAGAGTGGCTATCAACAGCAGCATGAGGATTTTCAGCGGGCGGGGCGGCAGGAAGCGTTGCAGGCTCGCGCCGCAATAAATGCCCACCAGGCCCCCGAGGGAAAACAGCAGCCCAAGGGCAAAGTCGGGCATGATGGGCGGCTGGCCGGAAAACCAGGGCCAAAAGCAGATATAGGAAAACAGGCCGAACACCGAGGAAGCCCAGCCCGCCAAAAGCGAAGCCCCGCTGATGACGTAAATCGGCAAGCGAAACAGGCTCAACAGAAGCGGGGCGATGATGGCCGCGCCGCCGAGGCCGTACACGCCGCCCACCAGCCCCACAGCCAGGGACACCGCCGCCAGCCGGTGGACGGGCACCACAAAGGCCTGCCCGCTAAAATCAAAACGGATATTCCTGGGGCCGGAGGAATGGACGACCAGGCCCGCCGCCGCTCCGTGGCTGTGGACGAAGGCGTTCTCAGCCCTTGTAGCCGCCTGGCCGCCCCTGATGATGGTTCGCGCCAGGTTCAGGGCCAGGGCCGAGAGCACCAGGGCCACGAAAATCTTGAAGTCCGCCGCCTCCTGCAGCCAGGTTCCGCGCAGCACCGTCCCGGCCAGGATACCCGGCAGGGAGGTGACGGCGATCAAGAAACCCATGCCCCACATCAGCCGCTTTTCCCGGTGAAAACGCCACAGCCCCGCCGGGGAGGCCACCACGTTAAATATATAGTTGGTGGGGCTGACGGCGGGGCTGACGAAGCCCAAAAAATTCATGCAGATGGGCAGAATCAAAAAGGCCCCTGAAATACCGGTGGGCGAACTGACCACGGACACCGCGAAGCCGATAAGGAGCGGCGCCCAGGGAGCCAATTCAATGTCCGCCACTGGAAAATACATTATTCAGCCTTGAAAATTTTATCGCCCGCCAGCCGCTCAAAGCCGGGCCCGGCGGCGTGGTAGCCTTCCGGCCCCAAATAGCCGTTGACCAGGTGGGCCACGCAGAGTTCGGGATAAATGTCGGCCACGTTGACCGCCGCGAAGTCCTGGTGCACCGTGCGCCAGGCCACGTGCGGGGGGATGTTCAGGAGTAAGCCCCACAAGGTTTTGCACACCCCGCTGTGGGCCACCAGGGCCACCCGGCCGCCGTCGGGGTGCTGGGCCCGCAGTTCGGCGAAAGCCCCACGGATGCGGTCGGCGAACATGTCGTAACTCTCGCCCTCCGGGAAGGGCACGGGCGCGCCTTCGAAGGAAAAAATGCGGTTGATGAGGTCGCCGTCCTGCTCCACAATCTGCGGGTAGGTCAGGCCTTCCCAGCGGCCGAAGCTGATTTCGCGCCACTGGGGGCTTTGCCGCAAGGTCAGGCCCGTAGCCTTGGCCAACTGTTCGCCGCCGTAGCGGGCCCGGCTGAGGTCGCTGGAATAGACGGCGTCAAAGGGCACGGGGGCCAGCCCGGCAGCCACCTGGTCAAGCTGGCTGCGGCCGAAGTCGGTGAGCTGCGCGTCCCGCCAGCCGTTGAAGGGGGGGCGGTCAAAATGCTCGGTCTGGCCGTGGCGGATGAAAAAAAGGCGCAGGGGCTTGACTGTCTTCATGTTTTTCATGCTGTTCCCATAAATCCGCTAAAAAAGTGGGGGCCTGTCGGCCCCCTTTGAAACATATGCGGTCCTAAACAATGTGGATGCTGTCCAGATTGTGGCTGCGCTGTTCCAGCGCCATGTGCGGCTCGGTTTGGGCACTGGCCCACAGTTTCATGATGTCGCTGAGAGTGGCCATGAAAACGTCCACCACCGCCGGGTCGAAGTGGGTGCCGCGACCGGCTTTGATGATGTCCACGGTCTGCTCAATGGTCAAGGGGGGCTTGTAGGGCCGCTTGGACATCAGCGCGTCGAACACGTCGGCCACGGCCACGATGCGCCCGGCCAGGGGAATCTGGGTGCCGGACAGGCCGTTGGGGTAGCCCGAGCCGTCCCACTTTTCGTGGTGGGTCAGGGCAATGACCTCGCCCAGGCGCAGGAAGCCGATTTCCGAGCCTTCCAGAATCTGGCCGCCGAAGACGGTGTGCATCCGCATCAGCGACCATTCCTCATCGTTCAGGGGGCCGTTTTTGGTGAGAATGCGGTCGGGGATGCCAATTTTGCCAATGTCGTGCATGGGGGAGGCGTAGAGGATACGCTCCACCACCACGGGGTTCTGGCCCAAGCGTTCGGCCAGGAAGGCGGAAATGCGGCTCATGCTGATGATGTGGTTGCCGGTGTCTTCGTCCTTGTATTCAGCGGCGCGGGCCAGGCGGAAGATGGTCTCCAGGGAGGCGTCCCGCAGTTTGGAGTGGGCCTCGGCGATTCTGAGCCCGGCGCTCTTGAGCTGCTGGGTCTGCTTGGCCACCTCGGTTTCCAGTTCCTGGCGGTAATTGACCATGTGGTCGTTATAGGCCTTGACTTTCAAGAGGGAGCGCACGCGGGCCCGCAGTTCCATGCGGTCGACGGGCTTGGTCAAAAAGTCGTCCACGCCCACTTCCAGGGCCTTGACCCGGTCGTTCACGTCCTGAAGGGCGGTGACCATGACAATGGGAATGCGGGCCAGATGCTCCTTGGCTTTCAGGCGGGTGACCACCTCAAAGCCGTTCATATTGGGCATCATGATGTCCATGAGAATCAAGTCCGGCGGGCTGATCTCCACCTGGGCCAGGCAGTCTTCGCCGTCCACAGCCAGGGCGACCTGATATCCCTGAGGCTTGAGCATGGCCTCAACCAGCTTGCGGTTGAGTATCTCGTCGTCCACCACCATTATCTTCTGGGGCTGGGCCTCGGAATCGGCGGGAACGCCGGCTATGTCATGTTTGGGTTTAATCATGGTCACTGTCTGCATGGGTGAACGGTAGGCTGGGCGCGGTTTCATTCGCACCCAACCGGGTTATGTGGGCGTCGCCGCCGCGTGCGGGGCTCCGGTGGACAGTCAAAACCACGTCTACTCTATCACGGGACACCCGCCGGGTTCAATACTTTTTTACAGCAGCGACGAGGCCCCGCTCAACAGGTATTTCAGGTCGTCGTCGTTGAACTGGATGCCGACGCCGAAATAGGGGGAGGCCCGGTGCTGGTCGCTGATGAAATCGTCATAGCCGATGGTGGCGTAGAAGATTTTCCAGATATTGTAGCTGGCCTCGGCCCGCATGTGCGGGTTGTGGTCGAAATCGGCGCTGAAAACTTCGAAGGTCAGGCGCAGGTTGTCGTCGTCCAGGTAATAATCCACGCCAAAGCCCGCGCCGGACTCAATGAGGCCCCCGCGAATCACCGCGTCGTAATAGCGGCGGGCGATTTGGGCGTTGAATTTCAGCTTGTCGCGCCGCCATTCTTCCTGGGTGTTTTCCAGCACCGAGCCGTCGGAGCGGGTGTTGCGGTAGTCAGAGCGGCGGTACTGGCCGAAGTAGTCGCCGGTCACGCCCAGGAGGTAGTAGCGGTCGGGGGCGGGCTGAAGGCGGATGTTGACCGTGCTCTTCATGAACTCGTGCCGGGTGAGGTAGTCGGCGCGGTAATCCACAAAGACTTTGAGCTTGGCATCTTTTTCCAGAAAGCCGGTGATGCTGCTCAAGGTCTGGTCGATTTTGTCGATGGTGGTCTCGTCGTTGACCAGGCGGCCCAGGGTGCCCTCGCCGGAGTCGATTTTCTCGGCCACCTGGCGGATGGAGGCCAGGGAGCTGTTGAGCTGGCTCACGGTTTCATCGCTGTTGACCAACTGGCCCAGGGAGCCCTCGCCGCTGTTGATTTTGTTGGTGATGGCCTGCAAATTTTCCATGGTGACCTGGAGGGAGGCCAGGGTTTCGGACAGCCCCTCCTCATTGTTGGCCATCAGGCGGTCGAGGCGCTCGCCCATGTCTTTGAGGCTGGCCACCATGTCCCTGAGGTCGGAGCCGGTGTCGCCCTCGGCCAGGGGGCCGGTGATTTTCTTGATGTCGTCAGCAATGTCGCCAAGCTGCTTCATCACGTCCGACACGTCGCCCGTGGCTTTGGCGCTGGCGATATTGGCGCCCGAGGCCAGCTTGGCCCCCAAATCGTGGCCGGGCACGATTTCCACGTATTTATCGCCCAGAATGCCGGAAGCGCGGATGAAGGCCGTGCTGTCCGAGGGCAGCAAAAGGCCCTCCTGAATGGCCATGGCCACCAGGGCCTGGTTGTTGTCGTACAATTCGATACGGGCGACCTTGCCCACCTGGATGCCGGCCACTTCCACGGCCACGCCCGGTTTCAGCCCCCCGGCGGAGGGGAAGATGGTGGAAATGGTGTAACTGTCGCCCGCGCCGATGCTGAAGCCGCCCAGGCGCACCGCCATCCAGACGAACATGCCCAGGGCCAGCAGGACGAAGAAGCCAACCTTTATTTCCGTGGAAGATTTATACATTAAACGACACCAGCGTCACACTATAACTTTCATCAATCTAAAAAGCCCATGGGCCCGTCGGCCTCACCGGCCAGGAACTGCCGCACCACCGGGTCGCCGCTCTGGCGGAAAATTTCCGGGGGGCCGCTCAAAATAATCCGCCCGCCGTGAACCATGGCTATGTGGTCGGCCAGGGTCAGGGTGGCCGGGATATCATGGCTGACCACCACCAGGGTGGCGCGGGTGCGCTCTAAAGTCAGCGTGATGAGCTCGTCCACCTGGCCGCTCAAAAGGGGGTCGAGGCCGGTGGTGGGCTCGTCGAAAAA
>JAITVE010000201.1 GCA_031285975.1 Candidatus Adiutrix sp.
TTTGAAGATAGAATCGTCGGCGGCGTTATTCCAAGGCAGTTCATCCCCGCCGTCGAAAAAGGCATCATTGCAGCCATGGCCAACGGCGTCATCAGCGGCAACCCCGTGGTTGACCTGAAGGTCGGCCTGGTTTTTGGCAGCTACCACGATGTGGATTCCTCGGAAATGTCCTTCAAAATCGCGGGCTCGATGGCCTTCAAAAAAGCTTTCATGGAGTGCAAGCCCACCATTCTGGAGCCGGTGATGCTCCTGACCGTCACCGTACCCGACGAATTTATGGGCGACGTGATGGGCGACATCTCCAGCCGCCGCGGGAAGCTGTTGGGCACGGAAGCCAAGGGCAAAAAACAGGTCATCAAGGCCCACGTGCCGCAGGTGGAAATTCTCAGCTACGCCCCGATTCTGACCTCCATGACCGGGGGCCGGGGTTCCTTCTCCATTGAGTTCGCCCGCTACGACGAAGCGCCGCCGCAGGTGCGCGACAAAGTGGTGGCCGAGTACAAGCCCCGCGACGAAGAAGCGTAACCCGCTACCGTGGGGGTATCTTCGTTCAACGGTTGTGCCTGGCGCGCTTCAGCGGCCGAGAAGACACAATAGTGCCAAACGAGCCTTTATCATTGAGAGCCCCAGAAAATTTTCCGGGGCTCTCGCAATTTCGCCTGACGGGGAAGCTGCATGTTCAAATCCACCACGCTCGACGGCCTTGGCCGCAAGCACCAAACCGACAAGAGCGGCTCCTGGGGGGCGGCGCACGATTATTTGCGGAAATACGAATTCTTTTTCCGGCCCCTGCGCCGGGAGGCCTTTACCTTTATGGAGCTTGGGGTTTATAAGGGGGCCAGCCTGAAGGTTTGGGAGGAATATTTTGAGCGGGCGGAAATAGTGGGGGTGGACATTGAGGCGGAAACCCTGGCCCACGCCGGGGGCCGGGTCAAGGTGCTGTTGGGCGACCTGAGCCAGACGGCTTTTCTGCAAACCCTGCCCGCGCTCATGCCCCGGGTGATTCTGGACGACGCCTCCCACTGGTGGGCCGACCAGTTGCGGGCCCTATTCGTGCTGTACCCGCAGTTGATGAGCGGCGGGCTCTACATTGTGGAGGATCTGCAAACTTCTTTCGAGCCGCTGGGGGCCATGTTTTCCGGGGGGCTACCCTACCGCCCCTTCCAGGTGTTAAGCAAAATCGCCGAATACATGACCGGCAACGACCGCCCGGCCCCCATCATGCCCGATAAAAATTTAAGGCCCATTGTCCCCGCCGAGCAGTTTGAGGCCGAGATACGCCTCATCGCCGACCAGACCGACGCCATCACCTTTATCGAGCGGGCCTGCGTGCTGGTGAAAAAGTAATTTCTGAAAACTGGCCCTTGAAAAATCGGGGGGAAATGAGTATAGTAAAAAGACTGAGGGTACTTGTGGCACCCCCGGTCGGGTGGGCAAGTCCCCCTGATGTTTTACATCAAAGTTATGCCCCGTGGGAATGGCAGTTCACACGGGGCAGTTTTTGTTTAACGCTTCTTAAGCCAACGTTCGACTACAACTGCAACCAGGACGCCCGCCACAAAGGCTGACGCAACGTCCCCGAGGAACTCTGCCATAGGCAGTACCTCCCTTCTTCAGAGAGACTTACCCACGGCCATAATACACTGCCAGTGACGTTTGGACAACACCTTTTTATTCCGCCAAACGTTTCAAATACTGCGCCCGCAGCTCATCAATCGCCAAGAGGGCGGCTTGCACCTGGCTTTCCAAATTGGCCAGGGCCGCCTGTCTCTGTTCCAACGCTTCTCCGGCCTTTTTGATTGCATAGACCATTTCAGCCCATATTTCGGGTATTTTTTCAATGGCCTTTGATTCCCCCTCCGTCAGATTGGGCAGGCGGCGCAGGGCTTCCATCTGCGGCTCATTTTGCGGCGTGAAGGAAGAAAGGCTGGGTGGGGACAGGTAGGCCGTTATATTCAATTGCGTATTGTACATGTCGCTCATCAACTGGTAATATATGCGCAGGGAAGCTTTCAGGGCTTCATAAGCCGCCCGGAGTGTGGCGGGATCAGAGGACGGGAGTTCTTCGGTTTCAGGCGGCAACGCATTGAGAGGGGGGCGGCTGCCCAGCACCAGGGCATCGGTTTTGTCCCGAACCATTGTGGAGATGCCAATCATCCCCATGGGCCCGCTATAACACTGGGCCGCACTGCCCCGGAAGTTGTGGAAGGCCGCCATATACGCGGCTTCGGCCCCGGGAACCTGCGCGACGGCGATTATCAGGCGCTCCGCTTGCAGCGGGTCATCCGGCGGCGCGGCTTCCAACGCGGCCAGAAGAGCCGCCTCAACAAGGTCTATGAAAAGCGGTTGGTCGTCCGTATAGGCGTTCCAGCCGCTTTTCATGAGCGAGGCCCAGCGGTCGGAGATGTGGTCGCGCAGAATGTTGAGCTCGGTGACGGCCCGCGCCAGCGCGGGCCGGTCGGCCTCCGCAGTTGTGGTTTTTTGGCCCGGCCTCAGGAGTCCGATGGCGGCCAGCACGCAAGAGGCGGCGATCACCGCAAGAAACGTTGCCGAAGCTGTCGATTTTGTGAAAAATTTCATGTTCGCGCCGTCCTTTTTATGAAAGTGAAGGCTGTCATCAGAAGGCCGGAGGCGGCCAGGGCGGCGCCGACAACGGTGAAAAATACGCGCAGGTCGTCAGTGCCCACGAGGCGGGCCACAGCGGGCTGAATAAAGGTAGAGACCACAAAAGCTACATAGATGGAACTGTTGACCAGGGCCCCGGCTGGGGCGGCCAGGCGGCGCGGCGAGCGGGCAATGGTTTCCTGGAGCAGGTAGGGCACGGTCAGGCCGCTGCCGAGCCCCCAGAGCGCCAGGGCCGCCACCACCCCCGAAAAGCTGTGGGAACGCGCCAGCAAAAAGTTCCCGGCGGCCATGAGGAAGAAAAAGAGTGTGGCGGTTTTCCGCCCCAGCTGCCCGTAAATCCAGCCGAAGGCAAAACTCACCGCGCCGATGGCCGCCGTCAGGACGCCGTTGGCCAAGCCCGTATCCGCCGCGTTGCCCAGGCCCTCCCCCTCAATGAAATAGGAGAGGGCCAGAAACATGGTGTTGCCCAAACTCTTGGAGATCAGGGCCAGCGCCAAAAGCCCCCACACCGCCCGGATAGCTCCGCCCTCCCCGGACACTTCCTCCGCCGGAGCCGCAGCGGCTGCGGCGGGGGCCTCCGCCTCGGCAACCGGGCGGGTGGGATTTTTTTGCAAAACCCGCTGGTGATAAAAAATAATCAAGATATCGGCCAGATACACGGCAAAGGCGTAGCGCCAACTCCAGAGCACCAGATAGCCGCTCAAAACCGTGAGGCCAATGGCCAGGATGTTGCTGGCCGCGCAGAATATGCCCATCACCGAGGGCGTTTCCCGTTCGGTGAAGTAGTCGATGGTCACCCCCACCACCATGGCCGTCACCAGGCCGTTGCCGAGGCCCAGCACGGCGCGGGTGAACAGCAGCCAGCGGATGTCCGCAATCAGCCCCCCGGCCAGGCCCCCGAGGGTGAAGATGGCCGAGCCCAACAGCACGCAGCCCTTGTTCGTCAAATAGCCCGCCGAGACCAGCCGCCCGGCCAGCACACTGGCCGGGATGACCACCAGCGAAGAGATGGTAATGATGAAGTTCAGGCCCGCGCGCCCCACGCCGGGCATGGCCTGGGCGATTTCGCTCATGGCCGGGATGAGCACGTAGGTGTCGGCCACCGGGTAGATGCCGATGAACGTGATGGCCAGCAGATAGGGCATTTTTTGCAGCATTTTTATCCTATTTCTCGGCAGCACAAAAAAACCCGGCCTCCACGGAGGCCGGGTTGTAGTTGAAACCGGAGCCGGGCCGACAATCAGACGGCAGCTTGTCCGGCCTGGAAGGCTTTGAGGTTCAAATCGACGAAGGCCGGTTTCACATTATCCCTGATTTGGCTGGGCCAGTCAATATCGCTCAATTGCATCTTTTTGACCAGCGCGCCGAACAGCACAATGTTCATGGCCTTGGGGTTCCCCAGGGCCTCGGCCATGTCCCCGGCCTTGATGACCGTGGTGTCGGCCTTGGCTTTCAGGGCTTCCAGCAACCCCTCCGGGTAGTCGGCCTGGCCGGTGAGGATGGGGGCCGAGGGAATGCGGTAGTCGTTGACCACCATCTGCCCGCCCTTTTTCAGGAAGGGTGACCAGCGCACGGCTTCCATAGTCTCGAAGGCCACCAGGATGTCGGCCTGGCCTTTGTCGATGATGGGGGAAAAGACTTCCTTGCCGTAGCGCACCTGGTTGGAGACGCTGCCGCCCCGCTGGGCCATGCCGTGCACTTCGCTCATTTTCACGTCGAAACCGGCCGCAAGAAGGCCGTTGGACAAAATCTTGCCCACCAATATCGTCCCCTGGCCGCCAACGCCCACCAGCAGGATATTCTTCACGTCGCTCATACTCATTTACTCCCTTTCCCGGCCGCGCTGATGGCCTGCTTGGGGCAGACCTGGAGGCAGATTTCGCAGCCCACGCACTGGCTGGGCTCAATGCGGGTCTTCTTGGCGGTTTTATCAAACCGCAGGGCCGGGCAGCCGGTGCGCACGCAGGTGCGGCAGCCCACGCAGGCTTCGGCGTCCACCACGCACTGGTGGAAATGGTCGCCAAACTCCTTTTTATCCGCCTCTGAATATTTCTTCAGGGCGCAGGGCCAGCGGGTGATGATGACCGAGGGCTCGTTCAAAGCCAGGGCCCAGGCCAGGGTTTCCTTCATGGCCGCCTGGTTCAGGGGGTTGACCGTGCGGACGTGCTGGATGCCGAAGGCGCGCACCACGGGCCCAATTTCCACAATGTTCACCGGGTCGCCCTGGAGGGTGAAGCCGCTGCCGGGGTTTTCCTGGTGGCCGGTCATGGCCGTGATGCGGTTATCGAGAATGCAGGTGACGACCGGGCTTTTGTTATAGGCGATTTGGAGTAAGCTGTTCATGCCGGTGTGGAAAAAGGTGGAATCCCCAATCACGCCGAACACCCGTTTATTTTCGCCGAAAAAGTCAAAGGTCTCTTGCAAACCGTGAGCCACGCTGGGGCCGGAACCCATGCAGATGCACAGGTCTTTGGCGTTCAGCGGCGGCGCGCCGCCCAGGCCGTAGCAGCCGATGTCCCCCGCGATGACCACGTCCTTGAGCTTGCCCAACTGATAGAAAAAGCCCCGGTGCGGGCAGCCCGCGCAAAGGGTCGGGGGGCGGCCCACGGCTTCGGCCTCAACTTCCACCATGTCCGGCTCCACGCCCAAAAGGGCCCGGGCCACCACAGTGGGGGAGAGTTCGTCGGTGTTGGGAATCTTGTCCTTGCCGACGCAGGTGATGCCTGCGGCACGGATCTGCTCTTCCATGAAGGGTTCCAGCTCTTCAATGACGTAGAGCGCGTCCACCTGCTCGGCGAAAGCTTTGATTTTTTTCAGCGGCAGGGGGTAGCTAAAGCCTATCTTTAAGTAGGAAGCCTTCGTCCCAAAAACTTCGCGGGCGTATTGATAGGCGGCCCCGGCGGCCACAATGCCTATCTTTTTGCCGTTCCACTGAATGTAGTTCAAGGGCGTGGTTTCGGAATATTCGGCCAGCTTCACCAGCCAGTCTTCCAACTCATAGTGCAGCCGCTTGGAGATGGCGGGCACCAGGTCGAAGCGGTAGGCTTTTTCATAGGGCTTCTTGGGGTGCTTGGTGATGTCGCCGAATTCCACGATGCTCTTGCTGTGGTTGATGCGGGTGGTGGTGCGCAGCATGACCGGGCGCTGGAATTGCTCGGAAATCTCCAACGCGGCCCGCACCATGTCTTTGGCTTCCTGGCTGTCGGCCGGTTCCAGCATGGGCATTTTGGCGAACTTGGCGTACTGGCGGTTGTCCTGCTCGTTCTGCGAAGAGTGCAGGCCCGGGTCGTCGGCGCTTATCAGCACCAAACCGCCGTTGGCACCGCTGTAGGCAAAGCTCATCAGGGGGTCGGCGGCCACGTTGACCCCCACGTGCTTCATGGCCGCCAGGGCCCGGCCCCCGGCGATGGAGGCCCCGATGGCCGATTCCAGGGCCACTTTCTCATTGGGGGCCCACTCGGCCACAATTTCGGCCCGCTTGTGCGTGCCCAAAATTTCCAAAATTTCCGTGGATGGGGTGCCCGGATAGGCTCCGGCGTAGACCACGCCCGCCTCAATGGCCCCCAGGGCAATGGCTTCATTGCCCGTCAAAAGCTTTTTCATAAAACCTCTCTCACTTCGTTTGGCCCTGTTTTTTGATGTAGGCCATCATGGCCCCCAGGACGATGGACAGATAGGCCGAGGCCAGCACCCGGAATTCCGGCGGCAAGAGGAAAACCAGGGTGTGGGCCGGAATCCAGAAAAAAGGTATGGTTTTCAGCACCGCGATTTTGATGAAGCCCACCCAGTCCACAGCCTCAATGGCCCCGATGACCGTGGCCGGTTCGGCCCGGTCAATGCGGCGGTCAACATAGGTGTCGCTGATGCGGTGGCTGCCCATCATAATGGGGCCGAAAGTCAGGTTCATCAGAAAGCTGGTGTAGAAGGCCACCATGAAGGCCCCGCTGCCGGGGAGCAGCCCCGCGGCCATCACCGCCTGGGCCCCGCCGTTATACAGGCCGAAAGTCAGGGCGATAACCATGCCCAGAAAGCCCCAGATAAGGGCCTTGGCCAGCATCCCCTTGGGCTTTTGCCAGCTTTGGTTCAAAATGCGCACGGCCAGCATTTCGCCCATGGTGGCCAAAATGGCGAATTTGATGAAGCTCATGGGATAGTAATGGTTCTGCGTCAGCCGGATAAAGGCCTCACGGCTGGCCGGGAACAGCAAAAACAGGCTCACGGCGATTAAGACGCCTGCCCAGATGATATCGCCGGTGCGTTTATTCATAGCGTCACCGGGGGGCCGACAGGCAGGCCAGAGCGATGGAGCAGAGCTTGCCTTCCGGGGTGTCCGAGCGGCTGGCCAGCACCACGGGGTGGCTCGCGCCCAGCACCAGCCCGGCCATTTTCGCGCCCGCGTAGTGGATGAGGGCTTTGCCCACCATGTTGCCCGACTCGATGTTGGGCATGAGGTACACGTCCACCGCGCCGCTTATTTTGCTGTCGATTTTTTTGTGGTGGGCGGCCTCAGCGCTGGCGGCCACGTCGAGCGCCCTAGGGCCGTCGATGACGCAGGGGGGCAGTTCGCCCTTAACCCCCATTTCCACCAGGGCGGCCGCGTCGGTGGTGGAGGGCATCTTGGCGTTGACCTGCTCATTGTGGCTCATCACGGCCACGTTGGGCTTGTCCAGGCCCATGTTTTTCAAGGTGGCCAGCACGTTGATGAGAATTTCCTTCTTGGCTTCCAAATCCGGGGCCACGTTCATGCCGCCGTCGGACATATACATCAGCCGCCCCACGCCGGGGGTGTCGAACACGCCCAAATGGCACAGCAGTTTGGATTTCCTGAGGCCCCGTTCCTTGTCCAGCACGGCCTTGAGGAAATTGCTGGAATTGATTAAACCCTTCATCAGCACCTGGGCCTCGCCCGTGCGCACCAATTCAGCGGCTTTGCGGGCGGCCTCGTCCTGGTCGGCTTCATCCACCACGCGGGCCCCGGCCAGCCCGGCCTTTTCGGCCAGGGGTTTAATGGCGGCGGCCTCGCCCACCAGGAGAGGCTTCACCAGCCCTTGATCCTCGGCGGCCTTCAGGGCCAGAAGCACATCCAAGTCCTGGGCCACGGCCACGCTGATGGTCTGGGGGCCGCGCTGCTTGGCGGCGGCGATCACTTCATCGAAATTTTTATACATGCTGACTCCTTGGGAAGTATGGTGGTGGGGCCAGAGGCCGGGGAATTTTTCACTTGGAAGAACGCGACGTGTCGTTGCGGCGCTGCCTGCCTCCCCGCCGTCATTCCTGCGGAGGCAGGAATCCATTTCCAGAGAAGCGGCTTGCCGGCCAATAGTTGCTTCCGCTGGAAACGGCTTCCGGCTTTTGCCGGAATGACGGCCGAAGGGGGCCGTATGGCCGCAAAGCCAGCCAGGGCCAGAGGCCGTAAAAAGGGCGGTGTTCCACAGAACATCGCCCTTGATGCGCTTTAAGCCTGGGGCGGCTGATACTCCCGGGCTTTTTCCTCGCCGCGCAGCACCCGCAGGGCGCCCAGGGCCAGGGATTCCATTTCGTTTTCGCCGGGGATAACCGTCACCGGGGCCAGGAAGGAGACCCGCTCGGTGATCCAGTCCATAAATATCTGGGAATGGGCCAGGCCGCCGGTGATGATGATGCCGTCAATCTTGCCGCGCGTCACCACGCTCAGCTTGGCCACGTTCTTGGCCACGTTGTGGCACATGGCTTCCAGCACCAGGGCGGCCCGCTCGTCGCCGTCGTCCATCATTTTCAGCACGGCCCGCGCGTCGGTGGTGCCGAAGTGGGACATCAGGCCTCCCTGGCGGCTGACTTTGTTGAACATCTTTTTGTAATCATACTCGCCGTTGGTGGCCAAAGCCATGAGCTGGAAGCCCGGTAGGCCCCCGGCCCGCTCCGGCGAGAAGGGGCCCTCGTCGTCGGAAATCATGTCCACAATGCGGCCCTGGTGGTGGATGCTCAGGGAGATGCCCCCGCCCATGTGCACCACAATGTAGGTGACTTTATTGTAGTCGAGCCCGGCGTCCTTGGCCTTTTTCACGGCGGCGGCGCGCATGTTCAGGTTATGGCCCTGGCCGCGCCGTTCCATTTCCTTAAGGCCCGTGATGCGGGCAATGGGCTCCAGTTCGTCCACGGTGACGGGGTCGTAAATATAAGCCGGGCGGCCCAGGGGCGAGGCGATGCTGTGGGCCAGCGCGGCCCCGATGTTGGAAATGTGCTCGCTCTGGGCCCGGTGGGCCAGGGTGTCCAAAAGGGGCTCGGTCACCAGGTAGGCCCCGGCCTGGGCCTTGGGGAGCAAGCCCCCGCGCCCCACTACCGCGTCGAAGTCCTCGGGCTTGAAACCGTGCTTGGCCGCCAACTCGCGGATAAGGGCCGACCGCATTTCATACTGGTCATAAATCGTGGGGTACGGCGCCAGGGCAGCCTGGTCATGCTCGACCGATTCCACGAACACCGCCCTCTCATCTTCATAAACCGCTACTTTGGTGGAGGTGGAGCCGGGGTTGATAGCCAGAATTTTCGCCATTGCGCTCTCCTTTATACTCTGTATAGCACGAACCGCCTGTATTTTGTCCGTTGAAACGGCATTGGTCATATTAAAAATAATACCTTTGAAAAACGATTTGTCAATTCATTTTTTTACGTCGGGCTGCCCGCCGGGAGGTATACATATTAACATACTGTATTTACTAATATTTTTGTTAAAATCGCTCTCGATTTCAGGGCAAAAATGGGCCGGAAAAATTTCATATTGCAAAATCTAGTTGGCTATGATAAAAATATCATTGTTTAAAGAGCCTTGCCGAATCAGGCCCCATTCAGGCCGAAGCGCCTTCATGGCGCAAGGGGAGCAGCATGACCGAGAGAGCCCAGGCCGGGAATTCCATTAACAAAGCTTTGGATATCATTGAAGATTTAAGCGAAAACGGCCCCTCGTCCCTGACGGATATCAACGCCCGCCTGGGGCTGGACAAAGGCACCCTGCACCGCATCCTGAAAACCCTGCGGGAGCGCGGCTTTGTGGAGCAGAACCGGGCCGACCGCCGCTATTTCAACACCATCCGCATGTTCCAAATCGGCAGCCGTGAAGTGGAGCGGGGCGGCCTGCGCACCCTGGCCCGGCCCTACCTGGAAAAACTGGCCGCCGCCTTTGGGGAAACCATCCACGTGGCCATTCTGGTAGAGCCCGGCAAGGGCGTGTGCGTGGACAAAATGGAAGCCGCCCCCGGCCCCCAGGTGCGCCTGAACATGAGCCTGGGCTCGGAAATCAGCCTGTACGCCTCCAGCATGGGCAAGTGCTTGCTCGCCTTTTCCAGCGAGGAGCGGCTGGCGAAAATTTTGCCCAAAATCAAATACCAGAAACTCAGCCCCAGCACCATTCGCGGCCCGGCGGCCTTTAAAAAGGAACTGGCCCGGGTGCGGAAACAGGGCTACGCCCTGGACGACGGCGAGACCCTGGAAAGCATTTTTTGCGTGGGCGTGCCGGTGCTGAACCACCTGGCCGAAGCCTACGCCGCCCTCAGCGTCACCGGCCCCCGCACCCGTATGCTGTCAAAAAAGGACGAGCTCATTCAAATGCTGAAAAAAATGTCCAGGGAACTGTCCATCCAGTACGGCCTGACCGCCAATAAATGGCCGTTCAACGATTGATATTTTTTGCTTCTTTGCCTATATTTATATGTGACCCAAGCGGACAATTTGCTAAAGCCTCTCATTTGTGATAGGCTCTAGTTCGGTTTTGCGACAAGCTGCCTCTACAAATATTGGGCGGGCCGCTGGGCCCCCGGCAACAAAGGAGCGAAAATGTCCATATCCCACTTCAGCCTGCACGACCAGCAGGATCAGGTTGTGAATTTCGCCGATTTCAAGGGCAAAAAATTCTTCCTGTCCTTCCACCCCCTGGCCTGGACTCCGGTCTGCTCCCGCCAGATGCAGGATTTAGACAAAATGTACGACCTCTTCACCGCCAAAGGCGTCACCCCCTTTGGCGTCAACATTGACCACCTGTATTCGAAACGCGCCTGGGCCGCGTCCCTGGGCCTGACCAAACTGCGCCTCCTGGCCGATTTCTGGCCCCACGGCGCGCTGGCCGAAGCCCTGGGCTGCTTCATCCCCAAGGGCGGCGTATCGGGCCGCTCCCACTTCCTCATCGGCGGCGACGGGGAAGTGCTGTGGATGAAGCGCAACGAAATCCCCGAACAGCCCGACTTCACCCAAATGCTGGCCGATATGCCCGCGTAAGCGGGCGGCTCCACGCCAAAAAACGCCCGGTTGCGCCCGTAATTTTACGGGCGCAACCGGGCGTTTTTTACGATGAGAGCGGTTTTCAGGCGAAAATCTGCCAGAAAATGAACAGGGCCGCGGCCAAACTCAGCACCCGGAAACTCTGGTTGCAGACAATCAGAATCAGCCCCAGGCGCAGCTTGAAAAAACCGAGGAAGGCGGCTAGCTGCCAGCGCAGCACCCGGATGGGCGTGGCGATGATGTTGCCCACCACCAGGGCGGCGGCGGCCTGGACGACGGTGAGGGTGGAATTCTGAATCAGGGCCCCGGCAGCGGCGAAGCCCGAGGAAAATTCGGCGGTGAGGGAGAAAACGATGAGGGCGGCGGCTTCCACGGGCAGGAAGAAATCCGGCAGGTGGGCGGAGGAATAATCGCGCACCATATCGAAAAAACCAAGGGCGGCGGCCAGGGTGACCAGGTAATAGACCGGCACGGCCACGCTGATGAGGGTGGTCAGCCGCTGGGCCAAACGCCGCCGCAGCCCCGGCAGAATTTCGCGGAAATTGTTGCGG
>JAITVE010000297.1 GCA_031285975.1 Candidatus Adiutrix sp.
CAGCACATACCGGCCACAACGTAGCCTTCCGCGCCCACGCTCTTGGCGTATTCAATCATGTCCGGGGTGTGGACGGCCGCCACGACCATTTCCGACAGGAGCGGATCATGACCGTGGACGATGTTGTTGATTTTGGTGCGGGACAGCACGCCCAGGTTGATGTTGCCGGTGTTCGGGTAGGGGGTGCCGAACATGATGTCCTGAAGGTCGGTGGCCATCATGGAACCGCCCCAGCCGTTGCCGAGGGAGCAGCGGGCGCCCTGGTTCAAGAGGTTCTTATAGTCCTGATCCACGCCCATGTGGGTGCGGTGCATGATTTCGACCACTTCGCGGTCAATGCCCCGGGGCCAGACGTTGTGCTTGATCCAGCGTTCCTGGGTGGCCTGGGGAGCGCGGCTGGGATAGATCATGCGGCCCTGCTGGTTGCCCCACTGGTTCAAGGCGATGTCGGCGATTTCGCGGGCGATTTCCCACTTGTCGCGGGGGAACTCTTCGTCGCCTTCTTTAACCGTGCTGGCCACGCCGAACAGAGCGGCCACTTCGCGCAGCTTGATTTCATCTTTGATGGTGTAGTCTTTGGCTTCGCCGTAGGCCATGGCCCGGAAGGTTTCAGCCACGCCGCGCCCGTGGTCGGAGTGGGCGGAGCAACCGGCGGCGATCATGCGCACCAGGTTACGGGCGGCGATGGTTTCCGGGGTGGCGCCGCAGAGGCCCTTGCGGGTATCGGGCTCGGTGCCTTCTTTGATGGCTTTGGTCAGCGGCAGGCGGCAGGGGCCCTGGGCGCAGACCTTGCAGCAGATGCCTTCGGTGCCGATATTACAGGGCTTCATTTTCACAGCCCTGTCGAAAATGGTCTCCTGGCCCTTGTTCTGGGCGAGATGGAGCATTTTTATGGTTGCGCTGTCAGTGCTTACGGCCTCAGGGACCGCTTTCTTCTCTTCAGACATGGAAACTCCTTTCAACGAGTCACATTCCGCCTTTCATAGGCGGCGGTTACCTTTCAAAATTGGGGGACAGATTCAGCGGGCGCCCGGCCGGGCCTGATGAGCCCCGTCACGCCGGGCAGGCCGAAACGCTTTCCCCCGGGCCGCCCTTAGAACTTGGGAGTCCGGACATGAACCCGGTCGAGTTCAGCGATAATCCGGTCGGCGATGGCTTCGCCCGGCTTGGGGGCCTCGGCGGCCTTGGTCATTTTTTTATCTTTCTCACTCATCGGCAAGTCTCCTTCGAGTTTTGTGGGATATTGAGGCGGTTCGGGCCGGGGCAGCCGCGCGGCCGCCCCGGTCAGGCCCGTTCTCAGAACTGGGTTATCGGCACTTTGGGCAGGTCGCCGCCGTTCACCGCGCCGCCGTCATAGGCCAGGTCAACATACTGGCGGACGATCTTCAGCGAGGCGGGGTGACGCATGGACAGAATGCTCACGCCCGCGCCCAGCACGGCAATGGCTTCGGTCACTTCCATCAGAACGCCGCGGCAGCCCGCGTCGCCCAACTGCGGATTTTCAGCGGTCGGGAGGTTGGCTTCCTTGGTTTTCCAAACGTCTTCGCCGAAAAAGCTGATGAGGGGCTGCTGAAGATTGTCGTCCTGCTGAACCAGGGCGGCCATCTGAATGCGCTCCATCACCGAATAGCCGTATTCCATACCGTAGCCCAAGCCGCCGGTGGTGGGATCGACAATGATTTTCTCTTTCGGCACGCCCAGCCCGGCCAGCAGGATGTTGAGCTGCTTGGCCAGGTTCACGTCGATGGGGGTGCGGGCGACCACGGTGTGCTGGTAGGCCAGGGCCTGGGCGCCGATCTGCTTGTAGTTTTTCTCAGTGACGGGGCCGAGGATGAGGCTTTTGCCCGCGAACTTTTCAGCCACGGCCGCCAGGGTTTCGGCGTCCTTGTCCTTGTTGTCCACGCCGAAGACGATCACGGGCACGTCCACCGCGTCGATGACTTTCTGCACGTTGGCCACGGCTTCAGCCGCGCCGGTGTTCTTGTCGTTCGGGTCAGAGCTCTTCAGGTGCAGCACCACGATGTCGGCGCCGTATTCCACGCACTTCTTGGCCCAGGCGGCGGGATCGTTCATCACGCCTTTATAGGCTTCCACCAGGGCGGCGGGCCATTCTTCGCTGCAATCGTAATCCCACACATCAAGGGCGATTTTGGGCTTGTTGGGGAAAGTGCCTTCAAAAGTGTGAAAGCTGTAGGCGCTCTGGCCGCCCACCACTACTTTTTTGGCGCCAAGGGAAACTTCATTGATTTTGCCGCTAAACTTAACGGTCGGAATCTGAAAAGCCAAGGTTCTACCTCCTCAGGGTCTGTTTGAAAGGTTTGCTAAACCCTTCGTTTTGGTCACTCGGGCCGCTCGCGCAGGCGCGGCCATTATTGAAATCACAGGTATTTTGACAAAAAAGGCCTTACCACGCCAAGCGCGATAAGGCCGCTATCTTTCACAATCGGTCTTGAGCAGTTTCATAAGAGACCTAGTATTGAACACCGTCAATGGCGGCAGCAAACCGCCGTTATTCGTCACGGGAACGCAAATCCTTCAAGCCGGGCCCCGCAGAGCCGGAGCCCCGCGAGTGTATTCAAAGTGGCGCGCCGGGTTCAGAGAACCGGCCCCAAGGGACATTGCGCCGCCAGAGCCGCAGTAGCCCGACGGCACAGCCGGATGCACGCCCGGTTGCATCCTCACTTTGATTTAAAGTTTCTTTAATTTTTACCACAAAAGAAATTTTTGTCAAGAGCAATTCTAAGACATATGGAAGACTTTTTGAAAAAGCGCCCCCGCCGCCCCCACCCAAGGCCTCAAAATGTCCGTTCCATAAGGCCTCCGCCCGCCCGAAGCCGCGCCAGGGCAAGGCTTCCCGCGCCCCGGACTTTTTCCTTGAAAACAGGCCCTTATACATTATAAAATGAGCGGCGAAATATTAAAAATACTCCGCCGCCCGAGGAAAACATCCGCCATGACCAGTCTGTCTGTAAAAACCATCGTCGAGGGCCTCCTGTTCGTGGCCGACGAACCCCTGTCCCTGGAAAAACTGGCCCAGGCCTTCGAAGAAGAAATGCCCGAAGGCCGCCTGGCCCGCATAGTGGACGAACTGATAAACGAATATGAAGACCTGGGCCGCGCCTTCGTGCTGCGCCCCGTGGCCGGGGGCTTCCAGTTCCGCACCCG
>JAITVE010000358.1 GCA_031285975.1 Candidatus Adiutrix sp.
TGTTCAGCACCGGGGCGGCCAGCGCGTCGAGGGTCTCGGGGGCGGCCAGGGGGGCAAAGTTGAAACTTTTCAACTCCTCCTCGGCTTTGACCAGGGATTCGATTTGTTGAGGAACCAGGGGGTGATGCGGGTGATCTCGAAAATCTCCTCCACGCTCCAGCCCTGGCGCATGGCCTGGGTGAGGTAGAGGAGGCGCTCGGAATTGGGCACCCGCAGCTTGCGCTCCAACAGGTCGCGGTCAAGGGGCGCGGCCAGGGCCGGGTTGCGGGGGTCGCCCAACAGGGCCTTGGCCGTGGTTTCCAGGGAGCGGAACCCCTTCTGCAATGCTTCCGTAAAACCGCGGCCCAAACTCATAACCTCGCCCACCGAGCGCATGGAGGTGGTGAGTTCGTCCGTTGCGCCGGGGAATTTTTCAAAATTCCAGCGGGGGATTTTCACCGCCACGTAGTCGATGACGACGGGGGCGGCGGCCACCGGCTCTCCGGTCATCTCCAGCATGATTTCATCGAGATTGTAGCCCACGGCCAGGAGCGAGGAAATTTTGGCGATGGGCACGCCCGTGGCCTTGGAGGCCAGGGCCGAGGAGCGGGAGACGCGGGGGTTGACCTCGATAATCAGCAGTTCGCCGCTGCCGGGGTCGAGGGCGAACTGGAGGTTGCAGCCGCTGTTGCGGAGGCCCAGGGCCCGGGCCGCGTCCTGCGACTGTTTTATGAGCAAGTCCATTTCCGCGCCGCTCAGGGTTTGGGCCGGGGCCACGGTGATGGAGTCGCCGGTGTGGACGCCCATGGGGTCGATATTCTCAATGGTGCAGACCGTCACCACCCGGCCCGTCTGGTCGCAGAGGACTTCCACCTCCAGCTCTTTCCAGCCGATGACCGATTTTTCCAGCAAAACCTCGTGGTTGAGGCTCAGGCTCAGGCCCAGTTCCACGATGTCGGCCAAATCTTCCTGGTTCCAGGCCACCCCGCCGCCCGCGCCGCCCAGGGTGAAGCTGGGGCGGATGATGACCGGGAAGCCAATCTCAGCGGCCAGCTTTTTGGCCTCTTCCATACTCTTGACCACGCCGCTCTGGGGAATGCTCAGACCGGCCTTGACCACGGTTTCGCGGAAGCTGTCGCGGTTCTCGGCCCGCTTGATGGTTTCGTAGTCCGCGCCGATAATTTCCACGCCGTACTTTTCCAAGACGCCGCTTTCGGCCAGGGTCATGGCCATGTTCAGGGCCGTCTGGCCGCCCATAGTGGCCAAAATGGCCTGGGGCCGCTCTTTGGCGATGACCGCCTCCACGTATTCCGGCTTCAGGGGCTCAATGTAGGTTTGGTCGGCCAGGCCGGGGTCGGTCATGATGGTGGCCGGGTTGGAGTTGATGAGGATGACCTCATAGCCCTCGGCCCGCAGGGTTTTGGCGGCCTGCACCCCGGAGTAGTCGAACTCGCAGGCCTGCCCGATGACGATGGGCCCCGAGCCGACGATGAGAATCTTTTTCAGGTCGAGGCGCTTGCCGGAAGCGGGCTTGACCGCCGGGGAGGCCGGGATTTTATACCAGGTGTTGGCGGAGGCCGGGGCCTTTTTCAGGGCTTCGGCCAGGAGCGCGTCGGGGGCGTCGCCGCCGATGGAAAAAGCCGCCACCGGGGCGTGTTCCGTGACGGCTTTGGCAATGGCCCTGGTGTCCAGCCCGGTGACGGCGGGCACCTGGTCGCGGATGAGGGCCTCGGCCAGGGTCAGGCCGCTGGGGCCTTTGAAATCTTCATAGAAGGCCATGAGCACGGCGGCGGCCTGAACGCGGCCCTCCAGCTTTTGCCAGCCGGTGTTGCCGATGTGGGGATAGGTCATGACCGCGATTTTGCCCGCAATGGCCGGGTCGCACAGCGCGCCCTGGTAGTCGGCGGTTTCAGCGATGACCACTACCTCTCCGGCCCCCTGACCGGCCATTGAAACCCCGCGCCCCTGAAAGCGCAGCCCTTTCAAAACCACCTGAGCCGATAGCGTTTGAGACATTTTTTACCCTTCCGTGTATATCGCGGCGTGGATCAGTATAGAGGCCGCCGGGTACATTACTATAAATTATAGCCCGGTCTATTGTACTTGGCTTCGTTCAGATGTCAAGTGCTTGATGCGGCACGGAACTCTTGCTTTGCGCAGTCTACTGCGCTATACTCAGATTTATTGTGGAAATAAGCGTTTTTGTTTGGTCTCCGGCACGGTTGTTCGGCTTTGTCATATTTGGAACGGAGCGAATAGGCTGTGGATAAAAAACATTCACCCTCTTAAGAAAGAAGGCTCTACGATGAAAGTGTCAAAAATAGTCGTCTTGCTGGTATTGTTTATCGTTTCCACTTTGACAACCCCCTTGGCTTGGAGCGGCGGCGACAGCAAAACGACTGAGAAACGTTGGCTGGTAGGTCAGTCTGAGTTGGAAAATTTTGCCGTTAAATTTTATCTGGCTGATGGAAGTATGAACCAGCGGGAACTCTTGGAGGCGACCGGGTTTTTAGACTCTCATCCAGATGGTGAATATACAACGCCGCTGAGTATACCTGAAAAAGTCAGAGCAGATACTTGTCAAATGCAACCGGACGGATTTTGTACCCATTACGACGACTACATTATTTTTATTGAGATTCTGCATAACAATGAAATTATTCATACAATTGACGAAGGCTGGGTAGAGGGATTGCCGGATACATTTGAAGATTTGATTGAGTCGCAGACGAACTACCCTAAGCCGGGTTACACCACGTACAATCTTTATTATAACATTCCGGCCGCCTCTGCTTATGTCATGGCAATGCACACGATGATTAGCGGTCGGAAAATAGATTGGTTTTCATCGTATCAGATTGATTGCTATTATGATGAGCCGGTTCAAGGAGCCAGTTTTTCTGGAAAAACAAAACAAGAATCTTTGAACGGGGCCGCCGAACCCGTTACGCGGGCTATTTGCGACGACACTCTTGATTATTATGGAGCCCAGGGGCACTGGGGGCTGCCCAGGCCTACCCGGCTATTGGTTTACGATGAGAATGAAGGCTGGCGGGCTGATAAACCTGGAGAAATTGCCCAGCGCTA
>JAITVE010000047.1 GCA_031285975.1 Candidatus Adiutrix sp.
ACACCATGTTCGCCTGCTCGCAGGACAACCAGGAGCAGGTGGTCAAGCTCATCAAAGACCTGCGCTTAAACCGCATTGTGATTTCGGCCTGCTCCCCCAGAACCCACGAGCCGCTTTTCCAGGAAACCCTGGCCGCAGCCGGCCTGAACAAATACCTGTTCGAAATGGCCAACATCCGCAACCACGATTCCTGGGTGCACGCGGGTGACCCGGCGGAAGCCACCCGCAAGGCTATGGACATGACCGAAATGGCCGTGGCCAAGGCCGTGCTCCTCCAGCCGCTGACGGAAAACGTCATTGACGTTGACCCCACCGCCCTGGTTATCGGCGGCGGCGTGGCCGGTTTGAACGCCGCGCTGACCTTGTCCGACCAGGGCTTCAAGTCCGTGGTGGTGGAAAAGTCCGACCGTTTGGGCGGCGTCGCCAACCGCATCCTGGCCACGGCCAAAGATGAAAACGTGGGCGACTACCTGGCCAAGCTCCAGGAAAAAGTGGCGGCGGACGAAAAAATCACCGTGGCCCTGAACGCGGAAGTCGGCCAAGTGGAAGGCTTTGTCGGCAACTTCGAGACCACCCTGACCAACGGCCAGGCCGTCAAGCACGGGGTGACCATTATCGCCACCGGCGCTCAGGAGTCCAAGCCCACCGAATACCTCTACGGGCAGAACCCCAAGGTCGTCACCCACCTGGAACTGGATGAAAAGATGAAAGCCAAGGACGAAGCCGTGGACGCGGCCAACACCTTCGTTTTTGTCCAGTGCGTCGGCTCCCGCGAGCCGGAGCGCATGTACTGCTCCAAGGTCTGCTGCACCCACACCGTGCACTCGGCGGTGCACCTGAAGAAGAAGAACCCCGAGGCCCGCATTTTCGTCCTCTACCGCGATATGCGCACCTACGCCCAGAAAGAGGACATTTATAAGGAAGCCCGTGACCTGGGTGTGATCTTCATCCGCTATGACCTGGATTCCAAGCCCAAGGTCAGCGCGGCGGGCGATGTGCTGAACGTGGAAGTCCACGACCCGGTTTCCGGCCGCAACCTCTTGATTAACCCCGACTTCCTGGTGCTGGCCGCAGCCATCGTCTCGGGCCGGGAAAACGCCCTGGCCATGAAATACAAGGTGCCCCTGGACGAGGACGGCTGGTTCTTCGAGGCCCACCAGAAGCTCCGTCCTGTGGACTTCGCCACCGACGGCATGTTCATGGCCGGCATCTGCCACTATCCCAAGCCCATGGACGAAGTGGTGGCCCAGGCCCAGGCGGCGGCGGCCCGCGCCGTGACCGTGCTGACCCAGCCCAAGATGACCGTGGGCGGCATCGTGGCCGAAATTAACCCGGCCAAGTGCTCGGCCTGCGGCGTGTGCGTGGCCGTCTGCCCCTTCTCGGCCGTCAAGCTGGAAGCGGACGAGAAGACCGGCGTGGTCAAGGCCAAGGTCAACGAGGCCATGTGCAAGGGCTGCGGCACCTGCGCTTCCTCCTGCCGCTCGGATGCCCCCATCCTGCGCGGTTTCACCAACGCTGGCCTCTTCGCTCAGATTGCGGCGGCATTGTAAGGTATAACGGAAACGAGGAAAATATCATGAGCGAATTTGAACCGAAAATCGTGGCTTTCTTCTGCAACTGGTGTACCTACGGGGCCGCCGACCTGGCTGGCGTCAGCCGCCTGGAGTATCCCCCCAACTTTCGCGTGGTGCGCCTCCCTTGCACGGGCCGCCTGAACCCCAAATATATCCTGGAAGCCTTCAAGCGCGGGGCCGACGGGGTCTGGGTCAGCGGCTGCCACCCCGGCGACTGCCACTACATCGCCGGGAACTATCACGCCCGCCGCAAATTCATGCTGCTGCACCACATGATTGAGGCCGTCGGCGTGGAGCCGGGCCGCCTGCACTTTTCATGGATTTCCTCGGCCGAGGCCACGAAATTCCAGGAAGTGGCCAAAGAAGTGGTGGAAAAAGTCCGCGCCTGCGGGCCCAATGTCAACTTCCGCAAAGCGGAGCTCAATCTCGGCCTGCCGGAGGTGGCCTGAAATGTCTCTGCCTGAAATAAACACCAAGATACAGGAGACGGCCAAACGCCTCTTGAAGGAAGGCAAAGCCGAGGTGGTCATCGGCTACCGCCAGGGCACCGCGCCCATGACCGTGGCCCCGCACTTCGCCCGCACCGAGGACGACTGCAACCAGCTTGTCTGGAGCAATTTCGCTAAAATCAACCTCGCCACCTACCTGCCCAAATTTCCCGGCAAGGTGGCCCTCATCGCCAAGGGCTGCGATGCCCGCAGCGCCGTGGGCCAGGTGGTGGAAAGCCAGATCGCCCGCGAGAACCTCTACATCGTTGGCGTGGCCTGCAACGGCATGGTGGACGTGGAGCTGATTCAGGCCAAAGAGCCCCGGCCCGTTTTCACCGCCGAGGAAGACATGGCCACCATCAAACTCAGCGGCGAGGGCTGGAGCACCAGCCTCACCAAAGACGACGTGCTGCGGCGCGCCTGTAAAACCTGCGTCTGCCGCACCCCCAAAGATATTGCCGACGAACTGATCGGCGCGGAAACCCCGGCCCTCTCGCCGGACGACTACGCCGACCTCAAAGCCTTGGCCGCCAAGTCGCCCGAGGAAAAGATGGCCTATTTCAAGGGGCTGGTAAAAGACTGCCTGCGGTGCTATGCCTGCCGCAACGCCTGTCCCCTCTGCTACTGCCCGGTCTGCTTTGTGGACGAAACCCGGCCCCAGTGGCTCGGCAAATCCCAGGACGAAATGGACACCTTCACCTTCCACATCCTGCGGGCCTTCCACTGCTCCGGCCGCTGCACCTCCTGCGGCAGCTGTGAAGCGGTCTGCCCCATGGACATCAAGCTGCGGGAATTCAACCGCATCCTGGAAGAAGAAGTGCAGCGCGACTGGCAGTATGTCCCCGGCCTGAATTGGGAACAGAAACCGCCTTTAACCACCTACCGGCCCGACGACGAAGCCGAATTCATTAAGTAGAAAGGGCGCGGATAATGGCTGAATATATCGTCAAAGAAAACGCGCTGCGGAATTTTTTCCAGGCCTTGACCGAGGGCGGGCAGAGAACTCTGCTGGCCCCGGCCAAAGTCGGCGACAAACTGCAAATGGTTGAGTGCGAGGCGGACAAAATCACCCTTGATTTCGCCAACACCCACCAGTCGCCCAAAAGCGCCTTCTTCCCCCAGACGCAAAAGCTCATGGCCTTCCACAAGGATACCAGCAAGAGCGACCCCTTCGTCTACAAACCCCTGGGCCTGGACAACATGAAACCCACCGTGCTTTTCGGCATCCGCCCCTGCGACGCCAAGGGCCTGGTGGTGGCCGACAAGGTGTTTCAGAATAACCGCTTTACCGATCCCTATTGGAAGACCGCCTACGAGTCCTCCATTAAAATCGGCCTGGCCTGCACCGCCCCCGGCCCCAACTGCTTCTGCACCGGCGTGGGCGGCTCGCCCTTCAGCGAAACGGGTTTGGACGCGCTGGCCTACGTCAAAGACGGCGGCCTGGCCATTAAAGCCATCACCGCCGATGCTGAGGAATTCCTCAAAGGCTTGAGCGGCGTGGAAGCGGCGGAAGTGGCCGGGGAAATGGCCGAACTGAAAAAAGCCGTTGAGGCCAAAATGCCCGGCCCCATTGACATGGCCAAAGTCGCTTCCGGCGAGATTCTGGACATTTTCAACCAGCCCCACTGGAAGGACACCGCCGACCGCTGCCTCAACTGCGGCACCTGCACCTTTGTCTGCCCCACCTGCCACTGCTTTGACATTCAGGACGAGCAGAATGAAAAGGGCGGGGTGCGGATGCGCAACTGGGACACCTGCATGAGCTGGATTTACACCGTGCACGGCACCGGCCACAACCCCCGGCCCACCAAAACCGAGCGGATGCGCCAGCGCTTCATGCACAAGCTGAAATACATCCCCATGAAGCAGGACGGCGACTGCGGCTGCATCGGCTGCGGCCGTTGCGTCACCTTATGTCCGGTTAATATTGACATCCGCGAAGTCGCAAAGCAGATGAATGGGTAAGGAGGATCGGAACATCATGCACAATCCCTATTTGCCGTATCCGGTGCGTATTTCCGATCTGCGGATCGAAACCGAAGACAAGAATCTGCGTACCTTTAAATTCGAGTTCCTGAACCCCGGTGACGAAGAAAAATTCGCCTACCTGCCCGGCCAGTTCGCCGAACTGTCGGTGCCCGGCCAGGGGGAAATCCCCATTGGCATCGCCTCTTCGCCCACGGAAAAAGGCTATGTGATGTTCACCGTCAACCGGGTGGGCCAGGTCTCCAGCTACATGCACAACATGAAGGTCGGGGACGTGATGGGCATCCGGGGGCCGCTGGGCCACCCCTATCCGCTGGAGAAGCTGGAGGGCAAGAACATCCTGATTATCGCGGGCGGCTTCGCGGTGACCACCCTCCGCTCCACCATCGTCTGGATGCTCCAGCCGGAAAACCGCTCCAAGTACGGCAACATTGACTTCGTCTACGGGGCCAGAATGCCGGGCCTCCTCTGCTTCAAAGACGACTGGACGGAATGGCAGAAGCGCAGCGACATCAACGTCCACGTCACCATCGACCGCGAAGCTCCGGGCTGGACGGGCAAAGTGGGCTTCGTCCCCACCGTCACCAAGGAAGTCTGCCCGCCCCCGGCCAACACGGCGGCCATCATCTGCGGCCCGCCGGTCATGATTAAGTTCACCCAGCCCGTGCTGGAAGAGGCCGGGTACTCGCATGACGACATCATCATGAGCCTGGAAAACCGCATGAAGTGCGGCCTGGGCATCTGCGGCCGCTGCAACGTGGGCCCGGAATACGTCTGCAAAGACGGCCCGGTCTTCACCCTCACCCAGCTCAACCAACTGCCCAAAGAGTATTGAGCCCCGAAGGGGCCTTACTCCGGCGAGGGCGCGTTGAAGCGCAAACGCTCTGGCCGAGTCTCGGCTCAATAACCTTCCCGCCATTGGTGAGGTTCTCGCAAAAAGCCCGTTGGCGGTAGCGCCGACGGGCTTTTTGTGCTAAAATCGTGAAAATTTTGTAAGGAGGCTGTTCATGGCAGCCAAAGGCAAAGCCGGTCTTGTGACAGCCGAGCGGGGCGGTTACCGGCTCCAGTGGAAGGACGACGGCACTGATTACCCGCAGCTGTTGGAAGATTTCAAGGCCGGCCGGCTCAAGGCCGAGCAAATGCCCAATACGTATCATGACCAGCGGCAGGTGTACCGGGTTGAGGCCGAGGGTCGCCGCTATATCATCAAG
>JAITVE010000048.1 GCA_031285975.1 Candidatus Adiutrix sp.
ACTGATACGGCGCTCAGAATCGAGCCCCAGCTTGCGCCGGACAAGTGGGAAGCCCTGCTGAACAAAGGCCCGGTAACGATTACCTGGAAGCCCCTTAAAAGCGCCGATGGGCAGCACACGTTGAACTACGTCAACGGCCGGAACCGGAAAAACACCGCCCCCCTGTATATTAACGACTGCCGCGCCAACGACCAGGGCGAACTCTACACCGAGATTGGCCTGGAACCCTTCGCGGTGCGGGTGGTCAACAACACCCGGGGGAATACGGCCCGGCTGACCTTCAGCTTCAACCGCCTCATGGTTACCAAAGATATGGTGGGCGAAGAATTGACTGCCGACGCGCCCGTCACCCTGGCCCCGGAATTGCCCGAAATAAAGGCCTATTGGCAGGATCGCCGCACCTTGAGCCTCCGCAGCGCCTTGAAGCAGGAAGATTTTTGGGAAAAAATCAGCGACAGGCCCTTCAAGCTGGCCTGGAAGCCAGGCTTCCAAAATATACACGGCGGCCCCGCGCCCGACCTCAAAGAAGCCACCCTCGTCAACTACCGGCGGGAAAGCAGAAAAACCGCTGAGAGCGCCGGGGCCGCAGAACTATTTCTGTCGCAGTTCGCCACTGCGGGCTTGAACCAGGCCTCGATGGACATTGACGGCCAGGCCACTTTCGACCTCACCTTCAACAAGCCGGTGAAGCTGGAAGAGGTGAAAAAACGCCTGAACGTGCAGAAATTTATTTACAAAGAAAAGAACGGCAAGCGCACCGTCTCCGATTTTCAGGACGTGAAGGCCGAAGTGCTGCGGAGCGCGGACGCGGCTGGAACCACGGCCCAGTTCCGCCTCAAAGGCCTGATGGGCGAGCACATCCGCGTGACGGTCGACGGCCTGGACTCAGCCGATGGCCGGGGCGAGATTCTTGGGGAAATGGGCTGGGAGAGCTATGTTGACCCCTTTTTCACCATCCGCGAAACCACCCTAGAAATTGAGGAACAGTATCCCTGGAAGCCGTATTTCTCCGTGCAGTTGCAGGAAGAATTCCAGTTTGACGGCATCGAGAAATTCATTAAGCTCGACCCGCCCCTGGAATTCACCGTCTCCCCCTATGGCCGCGACGGCAACAGCCTGCAAATTTTCGCCGATTTCACCAACCAGCCCACCACCGTCACCCTGCTGCGGGGCATGTCCTCCCGCCGTGGGGTGCTGACCGGGGACGTGAGCTACACCGTGGCCCTGCCCTCGAATTTGGGCGAGAAACTCATGTTCACCGGGCGCGGGCGCTACCTGTCGCCGGAAAAGCCTTTGCTGGTCAAGCTGGCCGGGCGCAACGTGCAAAAGGTGCGGCTCCAGGGCTGGCGCATTCATGAAAACAACCTGGCGGCCATCCTCAACGTGCAGGATTACGACAGCCCCACCCGCACCCGGCTGGCCCTGCAATTCTCCAAAAATTTGCTCGACCGCACCACGGCGGTCAAGTCCGAGGCCGGGGAAGTCTTTGAGCGGCTGGTGGATTTGGGGCAGGTGATTGAGGAACCCAACGGCGCCTACCTGCTCCGCGTTTCCCCCGTCCGGGAAAAGAAGCCCGGCGAGGAAGACGAGGAAGAAGATTATTACAGCTATTACGATTACACCCACAACCCCGAAAAATACCTGCCGGTGATGATAAGCGACTTGGGGCTCTCGGCCCACGTGCTGCCCGGCCGGGTGGCCGTGTGGGCCAATAGCCTCAGCCAGGCCAAGGCCGTGAGCGGCGGCACGGTAAAGCTCTATGACTCGGCCAACCAGGTGGTGGCCGAGGGCAAAACCGACCGCCAGGGCCTTTTCAGCGCCGAAGCCCAGGTGGATAACGTGGTCTTCCTGACCGTGGAAAAGGACGGCGACCTCAATTACCTCCTCTTGGGCTCCCGCCGCTCGTCGTATGCCGGCGAGGATTACGAGGGCTATTACCAGGAACAGGACTTCCGCGAAGACGCGGACGCGAAATGGTACGGCGGCAACGCGGGATACCTGAACGTGGAAGCCCCCGCGTCCAAGGGCCCCATGCGGGCCTACCTCAGCCGGGGCTACGAGGCCTTCCTCTTCATGCCCCGCGACATGTTCAAGCCTGGCGAAACCGTGCCGGTGAAGGCCATGATCCGCGACAAAAACCTCATGCCGTCAACGGAAAAATTCCCCGTGCAGTGGCGGTTCTATGACCCGGACGGGCGGGTGGTCAGTCAGGGCAAGGCCGAAATAAATGAATTCGGCGGCCTCAACTTCGCGGCTGAAATCCCCTTCGCCGCCCGCACCGGCTCCTGGAGCGCGGCGGTGTATTTGCCGGAATCCGACGCCGAGTTGGGCCGCGTGGGCTTCACCGTGGAAGATTTCGTGCCCCCCCGTCTGGCCCTGGAACTGGCCGCCGACCAGCCCGTCTATTTGGGCGAAAACCCGGAAATGACCGTTAAGGCCGATGTGCGCTACCTCTTCGGCGCGCCCGGCGCGAATTTGAATTGGGAGATGGACGCGGTTATTTCCCCGGCCAGCTTCCGCCCCGCTGGTTGGGAAGGCTTTGACTTCAGCGGCCCGGCCACGGATTTCAGCGCCACCGCCCAGCGCCGGGCCGTGCGCGGCCAGTTGGACGAAAACGGCCACGCCGACATCCTCTACCAGCCCAACCTCGATACCAGCCGCCTCCCCACCAAAATGGCCGTGGAGTTTGTGGTCAGCGCCCAGGAAGACGGGGGCCGCTGGAATGCCAAGCGCCTGAGCGTGGACTATTTTCCGCGCAACCTCATTCTGGGCTATAAAGCCCCGGAAACCACGACGGTGAAAACACCCTTCAGCTTCCAGGTGGCCGCCGTCACCCCCGAAGGCAAAGCGGCCGAGCTCGGCCAGGCGCAGGTGCGCGTCTCCCAGGTCTTGACCCAGTATTATAACAGTTACCGCTATGGCCGCGTGTACCGCGAAACCGCCGAAGAGCTGAAACTGAAAAGCGAAAGCGCCGTCACCCTGGCCAATGGCCGGGCCTCGGTGGATTTCACCCCGGAAGTGGCCGGTGAATATGAAGTTGAAATCAGCGACCCTGCCAGCGGTTTGACCGTGCGGCGGCGGGTGAACGTCTACGGCTTGGAAACCGCCGAAAGCTCCCTGCCGCGCGGCGTGGTGGAACTGTCTTTCGACCGGGAATTTTACAAGCCCGGCGACACCGCCGTAGTCAAAGTGCGCAGCCCCTTCCCCGGCCGCCTGTGGCTGACCGTGGAAACATCGGCCCTTCTCTATTCCACCAGCGTGGATATGAAAAAGCCCGAAACCGAAGTGCGCGTACCGGTGGATAAAGCCATTAAGAGCAACGCCGTGGTCACGGCCTCTGTGGTGCGCCCCCTGGCCGAGGGCCAGACCGGCTACCGGGCCCTGGGCGTGAAGTCCCTGGAAATCGACCGCGACATTTATAAATTGAACGTGGCCGTGGAGGTGCCCCAACGCCTCAGCCCCTCGGCCAAAACCACCCTCAAAATCAAGATGACCGACGCCCAGGGCCGCCCGGCCTCCGGCGAGGCCACCGTGGCCCTGGTGGACGAAGGGGTGCTGTCCTTAAGCGGCTTCAAAACCCCCAACCCCTGGGCCAGCTTCACCGTGGGCCGCCGGATGCTGACCCTCTTCTATGACCTCTACGAGCAGCTTTTGCCCCTGGAAAAAGCGGCCGTGCCCTTCCTCACCCCCGGCGGCGGCGACGGCCTGGGCCGCTCCGGCCTCTTCTCCCCCTTCAAGCGCAAGCAGGAGATTTTATCCATTTTCCTGCCCTCCGTCACCATTGACAAGAACGGCGAGGCGGTGGTGGAACTCAATGTGCCCGAATACAGCGGCCAGGGCCGCCTGATGGTGGTGGCCGGGAGCCGCGACCACTTCGGCTCGGCCTCCCAGAAACTCACCATCAGCCGCGATTTGACCAGCGAGGCCACCCTGCCGCTGGCCCTGGCCCCCGGCGATCGCTTTGAAATTCCCATCCGCGTCTTCACCGCCGCCGAAGCCCCGGCTAAGGCCGGGCGCGGGGCCTCCATACGCCTCCGCACCGAAGGGCCCATCCGCCTTGAGGAGGCAGGGGCGGACTTCAACTTGGAGCCCGGCCAGGGCGACACGAAAATTTTCAAAGCCGTGGCCGAACCCGCCGAAGCGGGCGGCGACCAGGCCGGTATCGGCCGCCTCATCATCGACAGCCAAAGCGGCCTGGGCGAAAGTTTCAGCCAGTCCGTGGAAGTGGCCGTCCGCCCGCCCTACCCCCGTGTGGTCACCACTGCCAGCGTGCAAACCAAACGCCCGGAAACCGAAATAATTGTCCCCACCGACGGCTACCTCAAAGGCACGGTGGAAGCCCTGCTGACCCTGGCCAAAAGCCCGGCGGTGGAAGCCTCCCGCGCAGTGCGCTACCTCAGCGAATATCCCTATGGCTGCCTGGAACAGACCACCTCCCAGGCCTGGAGCTTCGTGGCCGCGGGCGACCTGTTGCCCGGCCTGGGCGACGCCAGCCAAAACGACCACATCATCAACGGCCTCAACACCGCCGTGAAACGCCTCTTGACCATGCAGACCACCGGCGGCGGCTTCGCCTTCTGGCCCGGCGGGCAGGATGTCTATGAATGGGGCTCGGTCTACGCCATCCACTTCCTCACTGAAGCGGCCAAGAAAACCGAGTTGCCCCAGGGCCTTTTGGAGCGCTCCCTGGACTGGCTGCGGGCCTATCTCGGCGCGGACTACAGCCCGCGTTACAACAACGCCGCCTAGGTCCTGTCCACCAGGGCTTACGCGGCCTACGTGCTGGCCTTGAACGGCGATTTCCGCCAGTCCTGGCTCAACTACCTCAAAGACCGCTACGAGGGCCTGAGCCCCTCGGCCCGCATTTTCCTGGCCGGGGCCGAGGCCGTCAACGCCGGTAATTCCCAGCCCCTGGCCGTGCTGGACGAAGCGCCGGACTGGTCGCTCGACACCCTGGCCGAGCGCGTCAGCAGCCTGGAAAGCGAGGCCCGCAACCAGGCCCTGCGCCTGTTGGTCTGGACGGAAGTCGATCCCCTTTCGGAACGCGCCCAAAAGCTGGCCGAAGAGGTGGCGGAAACCGGCCGCAATGGGAACTGGCGCAACACCCAGGAAAACGGCCTGGCCGTCTTCGCCCTGGGCTCCTACCTGACGAAATCGGATGTGGGCAAACCCTATTGGGCCACCCTCACCGACGCGGGCGGCCGCGAGTTCTTCAAAGCCGGGCCCAATGACGTGGCCTCGGCCCGCCCGGCCGTGGACGGCAAACCGTTGAAACTGACCCTCACCGGCCAAGGCCGCCCCTATTACAGCCTGACCGTGGGCGGCGTGCCCCTCACCGCGCCGGAGCCGAAATCCGCCGGCCTGGAACTGACCCGCACCTGGAT
>JAITVE010000103.1 GCA_031285975.1 Candidatus Adiutrix sp.
CTTTTCCGGCTGGGAGCTTTTCACCGCCGCCGCCTGGTCATCGTCTCGGGCCTGCTTCCCAGCGAAGGCGACCGCCTCCTGGCCGCCCTGCAAAGCATCGGCCTGACCCTGATAGACCAAATCCGCACCGACCGCTGGATCACCATGCTCTGCTTCAATCCCAACGCGGGCGACTGAATCTTTCACGCCACGGCAACCGAATGGAGACCACTATGAGCGAGACGAACGACGAAAAAAAAGGCGGCAGACTAAACTCATTGGCATACTTTATCGGCTGGTGGGAGATTAGCTGGTTTCTGATTGCGGTGACAGTTATTGCCTTCGCTATTTTCTTAGAAGTCATTGGTAATTTTGACTTTTATTTTGAGTACACAAAAACTCAGTTCGGGCAATTTGAATATGCGGCCCCCATAGCAACAGGAATTTTCTTACTGATTTTTGCAATCCACGCATTCAAGCCTCGAAAAAAAGAAAGGCCGGTGCTTGACTATATCGCGGCGCTGATAGTTGCCTCCCTCCTCACCACCATTATAATAGCCGCCGTCTCATTAACCGTGTCTGCCATGCCTGTCATATAATACACCCTCAATGTTCAAGAAACGAATCCCCACACCGCCACCGCAACGCCACTTGTTTGAGGCGTTCAGCCGAGTTGTGGCGTTGCTGCACGGCCGCCACTGATTCACTAGCCGACACGCAGATCCAGGGGCGCGCAGCCCCTGGCGCGCGGAGAGACCAGAGCGGGCTTCGCGAAACGCCCTCTCTGGCGGGGCTTGGGGCCGCGCCCCATACTTTGCCAGAATCTTCACCCGCGCAGCGCACAAAAAAACCCCGAACGACTCACCTCGCTCGGGGTTTCCATCTCAGCCAACGGCAATTACTTCCCGCAGCACTGCTTATACTTCTTCCCCGACCCGCAGGGGCAGGGATCATTGCGGCCGATTTTGGGGGTCTCGCGGGTTTCCGGGCGGGCCTTGGGGGCCTCCCGCTCCTCCTGCTGGCCGCCATGCGACAACACCATGTTCTGCTCAGGCTCTTTGGGGGCCAACTCGTCCACATCCTCTTCCCGCTGAATGCGCACATGCGAAATCAAACTGATGGTGTCGGCCCGCACCCGGCCCATCATTTCGCCGAACAGGTCAAACCCTTCCCGCTGATACTCCCGCAAGGGGTCTTTCTGGGCATAGCCGCGCAGGCCGATGCCGTCCTTCAGGCGATCCATGGACAAAAGGTGATCCTTCCACTGGCTGTCCAGGGAATTGAGCATCAGCCAGCGGGTCAGTTCGGCCACGATTTTCGGGCCCATCTCTTCCTGGCGGGCCTCGAAGGCGGCCTTGGCGCGGTCGTAAATCACCTGGGCCATGGCGTCGGGGCTCAGCTCCTCAAAGTCGTCGGGCCCGGCGGTGAAACCGAAAAGGCGCTGCACTTCACCCGATATGGCCGCCCAGTCCCACTCGCTGGAATCAATTTTCTGGTTGGCGTGCTGATCCACGAGCTTGAGCACCTGTTCCTCGAACATGTTGAGCACCTGCTCTTCAAGGTTGTCCCCGGCCAGGATGCGGCGGCGCTGGCTGTAGATCACCTCGCGCTGCTTGTTCATCACGTCGTCGTATTCCAAAAGGTGCTTGCGGATTTCAAAGTTGTGGTTTTCCACCTGCTTCTGGGCGTTCTCAATGCCCCGGCTGATGAGTTTGGCCTCCAGGGGCACGCCCTCGCTCATGCCCAGGCGCTGCATCAGGCCCTTGAAGCGGTCGCCGCCGAAAATGCGCATGAGGTCGTCTTCCAGCGAAAGGTAGAAGCGCGATTCCCCGGGGTCGCCCTGACGGCCGCTGCGGCCGCGAAGCTGGTTGTCGATGCGCCGGGACTCGTGCCGCTCAGTGCCCAGGATGAACAGGCCGCCGAGTTCCGGCACGCCGGGGCCCAGCACAATATCGGGGCCGCGCCCGGCCATGTTGGTGGAGATGGTCACCTGGCCGCGCTGCCCGGCCTGGGCCACGATCATGGCCTCTTCCTCGTGGTGCTTGGCGTTCAGGACATTGTGGGGCACGCCTTTTTTCTTCAGGACTTCGGACAAATGCTCGGAGTGGGCGATGGAGATGGTGCCCACCAGCACGGGCTGGCCCTGTTTGTGCAGGGCCTCAATTTCCTCCACCACGGCGTTGTATTTTTCGCGCACGGTGCGGTAGATGATGTCCTGGTGGTCGTCGCGCACCATGCGGCGGTGGGTGGGGATGACGGTGACCCCGAGCTTGTAGATTTTGGCGAATTCCGCCGCTTCGGTGTCGGCCGTGCCGGTCATGCCGGCCAGCTTTTCGTACATGCGGAAGAAATTCTGAAAGGTGATGGAAGCCAGGGTCTGGTTTTCGTTCTCGATTTTCACCTTTTCCTTGGCTTCCAGGGCTTGGTGGAGGCCGTCGGAATAGCGGCGGCCCTCCATGGGGCGGCCGGTGAACTCATCGACGATTACCACCTGGCCCTGTTTAACCAAATATTCCTTGTCCCGCGTGAAAAGGGTGTGGGCTTTCAGGGCCTGGGTCAGGTGGTGGAGAATGTCCAGATTGGAAGTATCGTAGAGGTTGGTGACGCCCAGCAAGTCTTCGGCGTGGGAGACCCCGGCCTCGGTGAAGCTGGCCCCCCGGCCCTTTTCGTCCAGGGTGTAATCCTCGTCACGGGTCAGCTGGGGGATGACCCGGTCGGCGCGGAGGTAGAGGTCAGTGGATTTTTCGGCGGGGCCGGAGATAATCAGGGGCGTACGGGCTTCGTCAATGAGGATGGAGTCCACCTCATCGACAATGGCGAAGTGGAATTCGCGCTGCACGTAATCGTCCAGGCGGAATTTCATGTTGTCGCGCAAATAGTCGAAGCCGAACTCGTTGTTGGTGCCGTAGGTGACGTCGGAAAGGTAGCCGTCGCGGCGTTCGCGGTCGGACAGGCCGTGGACGATGATGCCCACCGACAGGCCCAGGAAGCTGTAGAGCTTGCCCATCCAGTCCGCGTCGCGCCGGGCCAGATAGTCGTTGACCGTGACCACGTGCACGCCCCGGCCCGTCAGGGCGTTTAAGTAGACCGGGAGGGTGGCGGCCAGGGTCTTGCCCTCGCCGGTTTTCATTTCCGCGATTTTGCCCTCGTGAAGGGCCATGCCGCCCATGAGCTGCACGTCAAAATGCCGCTGGCCCAGCACCCGGGCCCCGGCCTCGCGCACGGTGGCGAAGGCTTCGGGCAAAAGGTGATCCAGGGGCTCGCCCTTGGCCAGGCGCTCCTTGAAGAGGGCCGTCTGCCCGGCCAGCCCGGCGTCCGAAAGGGCGCGGATTTGCGGTTCCAGGGCGTTTATCTGATCCACAACCGTGGCGTAGCGTTTAATTTCACGGTCGTTGGCCGTGCCGAATATTTTCCTGACAATGGATTTCATGTATATCCCCTATGATATAGCCAAAAAAAATAATAACCCCGTAAAGTCCGGGGTTATTATAGAGAAAGACAGGCCGGATGGCAACGGTAGTTTTCGCTCAGTCAGAAGCGTCGCTTTCTCCGGCTGAAGGGGCTGCCCGCGGTTCCGCAGAGGTTGCGGGCGCGGCGGCTGCGGGCTCGTCCGCCGCCACGGGCTCAGGGTCAGGCAGGGCTTGGGCCCCGGCTTTAAAAACAACGTTCTCAGCCACCGCCACCGGGAGCATTTTCATGGGGTCAACGGCCACGCCGCCCAGAATGGTTTCATAGTGCAGGTGGGGGCCGGTGGAGCGGCCGCTGTTGCCGGTGAGGGCGATATTCTGGCCCCGGGCCACCTGAGCGCCCGGCTCCACCAGGGCTTCGGAGAGGTGGGCATAGCGGGTCACCAGGCCATAGCCGTGGTCAACGGTCACAAGCAGGCCATAGCCGCCGGACTGGCCCACGGAAAGCACCGTGCCGTCCGCCGGGGCCTTCACCGTGGTGCCCATGGGGGCCGGGATATCAAGCCCCCGGTGCAGTTCAATATTGCTGCCGAAAGGCGACTGGCGGCGGCCGAAATCAGCCGAGATGCGGCGCGGCAGCGGCAGCTCCAGCGGGGTGGAAGCCAGGATGGAGCGGGCCTCGGAGATATTGTCCTTCAAGGCCGCCAGGTAGTGGCCCGTGTCGTCGGACTCCATCATCAGGCGATCCAAATCCCGGTGCATACCTTTGATGATGTTGCGGGCGCTGCCCGCCACGGCGGCGGTGGAAAGAGCCCCGGCCAGGTGCTCGGCGCCGCCCACCCCGTTGGGGCTGTCGGCCCAGGCCACGGTGGCGTGCAACTGGGGCAATAATTCGCTGAGAGGGGTATTTTCAGACACGCCCAGTTGTTGGGCGACTTCGGCGGTCAGGCTGGCCAGTTCCATTTCGCTGGCCTTGATTTGGCTGAGGCGGGAGTCGAGACCGGCCACGCGCTCGGCAAAAACGTCCAACTGGGCCTGCTGGGAAGCGTTGGTGAAGCGCAGGGCTTCCAGTTCCGCCGACTGGTCAACCACATTGACCAGGGCCTGGTGGCTGCGGAAGGAATAGAGCCCCAGCCCGGCGATAACGGCCAAAAGGCCCAGGCCCAGGACAGGCAAAGTCCAGGGCCGAACCTGGAGATTGCGCACCCGGCCGCCGTCGTTGGGTATAATACAGACGCTGAGTTTTTTCTTGTGCAAAATGAGTCTCCAGAACGGCTGCGCCCCGAGCGGGCCAACCGTGGCTTACGAAGTATAAGCCCGTCTTTATGTCCTTTTTTTACCACATTACGAGCCTCAAATCAAGCCCGAAAAGCCCTCTCCCGTCAAAATACATGAAAAAACAGCCGCTTCGGCCCCACATCTTGAGTTATTGGGGGACGGAGCGGCTGTGAAGCGAAAAAGACAAGTTCGCAATTTCTTTAAAAAAATCCCGGATAATTAAAGGCTGTTAACTATTGCCGAACCCAGGCCCGGGTTTCCAGGCGGATATGCTGGACGCCGCTGGTGCGGGCGGGCATGACCGTAATTTCAAAGCTGCCCTCGGCCCCCTCGGGCAGATAGGTGGGGGCCAGGAAGGAGTCCCCCTGCCCCACGGGCCGCCCGGCTTCGTCATAGGCCACGGCAGAAAAGGTGACGGCCTGCACCGGGGCCCCGGTATTGTTGCGCACCGTGCCGGTAAAGCGCATATGCCCGCCGCCGTTGAGATAGGCCCAGGTGAAATTCACCACGTCGAGGGCCAGGGTCTCCGGCACGCGCAGGGCCACATCCGAGTCAATGACCGGTTTCACCGGCGCGGTGGTGGGGAGGCCCCCCAGGCAGCCCGCCATCATGACCAGCATAACCGCCAGCGGCAGAAGGCGGGCGAACAATTTCCAGCGCTCAACAAATTTAGCGGATATCATCGACGGCCTCCATATACTATATCACTATTCAGGGACAGCCTTGGTCAGCAGGCGCAGGTGCCGGATGCCCGAGGGGCGGCTGGTTTGGGCCACAATGCGGAAGGAGCCCTGCCCGCCCGCCGGGAGCAGGACCGGGCTGACGGCAGATTCGCCCAGGGCCACCGGGGCGCCCGCTTCATCAAACAGCATGGCGAAGAAGGTGACCTGGTACTGGTCGCGCCGGGTGTTGTTCTGGGCCCGACCGGTGATTTCCAGGCGGCCGTTGGGCAGGTAGGCCCAGGAAAAATCGGTGACGTCCACCTGCAAGCTGTTGGGGGCCCGCTCAATAACATTGGCCGTTATCGGGCCCTTGTACACATTATTCGGTTTGGAACAGCCGCCCAAGCCCAGGGCGACCGTGAGCACCAGCGTGGGAATTATGAATTTTTTCAACATAGTATCCGTTCTGTGTGGATTGTGTATCTGACTATGAATGCGCCTCAGCAAAAATTAGGCGTTGTCCAGGGGAATCATGGCCTCCACGGCCAGGGCCATGAAGTCGGCCAGGGGCAGGCCGATTTGCTCGCAGAGCCGGATGTGGTCGCGGTTGACGCTGCGGGCAAAGGCCTTGTCCTTCATTTTTTTCACGGCGGAGGCGGGCTTGACGTTGGCGATTTTTTTGTCGGGCTGCACCATGGCGGCGGCGGCGATGAGGCCGGTGACCACCTCGCCGCAGGTCAGGGCCAGATCAAGCTGCGTGTCGCGGCTGAGGCCGAGCATTTCGGCGTTATGGCGCTCAATGGCCGCCAGTTCCTCGGGGGCAAAGCCTTTGTCCGCCAGATACTCGGCGGTTTTCAGGCCGTGGAGCTCGGGAGTCTCGGCGGTTTCGGCGTAATCCAGGTCATGCAAAAGGCCCAGCACCGCCCAGCGGCCGGCCTCCGCTTCGCCCTTGCCGAGCCTCAAGGCCAGGGCCCGCATCACCAATTCCGAGGCCCGGCTGTGCCGCCGCAGGGCTTCGGACTCCAAGTGCTTTTCCATCAACGCCAAAGCTTCGCTTCTGTCCATCGAACTCCCCCTGTCCTTCGAGAGCAGCACGGCGGGCAACGCTCCGCCGCCGTCATGACCTGGCGTAGCCCCGGGAGGGCAACGCGTACCGTCACAGCAAACAGGCAATCGCGGAGAGCAGTGCGCCCCGCGATTCCTCAATCCTCAGCCGGGCGCGGCCTGCGCCGCACCCTCAGCGTCATCCGGCCACATTCGCCGGAAGCCGCTTCTTACAGATACTTGCGGGTTTCCCGTTTCAGGCGGCCGACCTGGCGGCGCAGTTCGTGGCGGGCCTTTTTGTCGGTGGTTTCCGCCAGCTTGGCTTTCAGGGCCACGATTTCCGGCTTGAACTGGCGGGGGTTGGCTTTTTCCGCCTCGGCGGCCACGGGCTGGTCGGAAGCCTTTTTAACGGCCACAAGCAGCTCGAAGCGGTTCATGGCTTTGAAGCCTTCGATTTCTTTAGCTTTATCTTTCAGTTCGTTGAAAGTGAGTTCGGACAGATTGACAGCCTTTTTCGCGGCCATTTCATTCACCTCTGAGATTGTGTAAATACTCGCCGACGGCTTCACCGCCGGAACCCGGTATGCGAACCGAAAAACCCGGCCCGATGCTGGAAAAAAGCATATTGTACCCGAAAGCTCCGGCCTTGGCAAGAAAATCCGTCCGACAAAAAGCCCCGGAAGCCAGGGCTGAATAGTCAGGCCGCTGCTTTTTTTATCCGTCCAAACCTATGTCGCCACAAAATTGATGCTCATTGACAGATACATCCAAAATGTGATCGGGGAAATGCGTATCGCCAAAAGCAATATCTGCGGAGAGTTTTGCGTCTTTATCCACATATATTTTCACGCCATATATCTCCAAGGCTTCATACCACGCATCATCGGCCCGAGCTGAGTTTCCTGCGGCGACATGCGCATTATAAAACGCGATAAGGTCATTTTTACATTCAAATCCCAGCCAATTGATATAGCCGCTAATTTGGGGGAGGCAGTTTTCCAAGGCAAGACCGTTGTGGATGGCGACGATAAAGGATTCGCCATCCGGCTCACAATGAAGCGTTTTTCCAAAAATGACGCACGGCCCGCTCACTTCATAGCTTTTCCAATCCTGGTCAGAGTACTTTTCTACAAAGCTCTGTATGGCATATTGCGGCTTTTGCATAAGGTGACGCCCCCTCAATCCCGCTGGCGGGGGATGACGTTCATTTGGGGGAGGAGGCGGCGGCCCAGGATTGGCCTTGGGGGCGCGGCGGCGGGGACGTGGCTGCGGGTCCACGTCCAGAGCACGCGGTCTACGTAATATTGCCAGGGGGGCGGGGTCAGCCCGAAAGTCTCGTGGAATTTCTCGGTGGAGAGGCGGGAATTGGCCGGGCGTTTGGCCGGGCGGGCGGTCTCGTCCGCCGAGCGGGGCTTGACCCGTTCCGGGGTCGTCAACAGGTTCCAGCCCAGTTCCAGGGCCCGCCGCACCACATAAACCGCATAGCCGTGCCAGCTTACGTCCCCGGACGAGGTGAGGTTGTAGAGCCCGGAAAAGCGGCCGCCGCCCTCCCCGGCCCGCAGGGCCTGGTCGAGGGCCAGGGCCGTGGCGCTGGACAAGAGTTCCACACTGGTGGGGCTGCCGAACTGGTCGTCCACCACCGTGAGGCTGTCTTCTTTGGAGGCCAGGTCGAGGATGGCTTTGGGGAAGTTGCGGCCATCCGCCGAGAACACCCAGGCGGTGCGGAAAATCAGGTGGCGGCAGCCGCTGTTCTGGATGGCCAGGTCGCCGTCGAGCTTGCTTTGGCCATAGACGTTCAGGGGCGCGGGGGCGTCGTCTTCGGTGTAGGGGCCGTCTTTGCGGCCGTCGAAGACGTAGTCGGTGGAATAGTGCACCAGCCAGGCGTCCAGCTCCTTGGCCAGGCGGGCCAGGAGGCCGGGGGCCTCGGCGTTGACCAAATGGGCCAGTTCGGGCTCGGATTCGGCCTTATCCACCTGGGTGTGGGCGGCGGCGTTGATGATGATGCGGGGCCGCGTTTCCGCACCAAATGTTCCAGCGATTCCAGGCGGGAGAGGTCGGCCTCTTCGCGCCCGAAATGGCAAACCCGGCCCAGCGCGGACAGGCTGGCCCCTAATTCCCAGCCCAGTTGCCCCTGGGCCCCCAATAATAAGATAGTCATTGTCTCCCTCCGCCTCAACGCATTCTCCGCGAAGTATAGCCCGAATAAGCCAAAAATGAAAGCTGTCCTGTTTGCGGCCCAGGGCAAGAGCGTGTTAAGCTGTCTGGAACTGGCGTATCAATTGCATTAGGTAGTCTGTGTTTCGGGCAGCCATTTTACGTTTTCGACTTATTCCCGCTTTTTTGCTCTGGTCTTTTTTTATGATGTTGAGGCTCAAGCGGCGCAAGACAGTAAAAAATTCAGCGCCATTCTGACGTCTTATGCGACACTCATCTTCGCGGTAAGACATATCCAAACTCCAATGCAAACTATTCTCAATCAGCCAATGACTTCTGACTGCATTGAGCGCTTTTTTTGCATCAACTTCCAGACTGCTGATAAAATAACGTGTTTCTTCCGTCACCGTTCCATCACTCATTTCACGGCGGCTTAAAATTTCAACCACGCTCTTTATTCCCCGCCAGCGCTCCCCATCCGGCAACCACTCCGAATTTATCTCTATCTGGCGGCAACATCTGCTTTCTATACGTCCATGATCCTTGGTGATTTCTTCATGGCAATCAGACTTCAATTCCGCCGGGGGCTCTTGGAATATTTGTTGCACTTCTTCATTCAACGTTGGCTGGTTATCCTTGACCGCCAGCACGTAATCACCGCCACGCTCTATTATCTTTTCCGTTATCGCCGTTTGGCAGTCCTGACCTGCAAAGAGCTGGTCAAGCACAGAAGTAGCGGTCTGACCATAAGATTTTACGGCAAAAACGGGGATAGAACCTATGAACTGCCAGCGGTCTATATTGACGACTATCTCTCAGTGCTGGAGGAAGGAGGCTACACAGGCTTAAAATAACGTGAAATAATGAGAAATGAGACGCCGAACACGTCCGCTGGGATGTGGCGGGAGGGGCCGGGAAGAGTATGGGCGCTCTTTCCGGCCCTCTTGCTTGAGGCTGTCCTGGCGGGGTTCCGCCGGGGGCTTAAAAAATGACGGCGTAGAGGAAATAGGCGATCAGGGCCGCGCTCATCATGAATTTGAATAAACTGCCCGCCAGAAAGCCCAGCAGGGCCCCGAGGCCGGAGGCGGAGGCGGCTTTTAAATCACGGCGGTCGAAGGCCATTTCGCAGATTAAGGCCCCGAAAAAGGTGCCCAGGATGAGGCCGGGGATGTTGAGGAAAATCACGCCGAGCAGGGCCCCGACAAAAGAGCCGATCATGCCCGCCCGCCCGGCGCCGAACTTTTTGGCCCCGTAGACCGAGGCCAGCTGGTCCACGGCCAGGCTCAGGGCCGCCACCAGGCCCGCAGCCAGCATGGTCTGCCAGCCATAGTCCTGCCAGCCGTCATACAGCCCGTAGCCCAGAAAGGCAACCCAGATGATCGGCAGGCCCGGCAACACCGGCAACACCGCCCCGGCCAGGCCCACCAGCATCACCAGAAAACACAAAATCGTCACTACAATGCTCATAATATGCAACTTCCGCAAAATGCCGCTTGACGATTCGCGCCAAGGAAGATAATCTATTGAATGCGGTCGGTTCTTTTTGAACCGGCCGGCCTGAACGGCCCGGTTTGTTTTGAACCGGAATGATATCACAATTGCCCTGAGCATGGCAAGACAGCGAGGAATCATGTCGTCGTTATTAAATCTTACCGATAGCAATTTTGACGAAGAGATAAAAAAGGCCGCCGTCCCGGTGCTGGTGGATTTCTGGGCCCCCTGGTGCGGCCCCTGCAAGGCCGTGGCCCCCATTTTGGAAGAGCTGGCCGACGAATACCAGGGCCGCCTCATCATCGCCAAAATGAACGTTGATGACAACCAGGCCACCCCGGCCCGCTTCGGGGTGCGCTCCATCCCCAACATGGTCATTTTCAAAAACGGCGCGGAGGCCGGACGCATTGTGGGCTCGCGCCCCAAAACCGACCTGAAGGCCGCCGTCGAGCCCCTGCTGTAAACCTGGCGCGTCATTGCAAAAACCATGAATAAGGTTTTTGCAATGACTTTTATTTTTAAAAAATTACCATCCTCATGTTTGTAATGAGACGCCGGGCGATGGCGCACAGCCCTTCCGGGGCATGAACGAGTGAGTAGAGAGTATGCGGATAGTCAATACCCTTGGGGCGGTTGTGCTGGTCATGGCCCTGGGCTCAATGAGCGGCTGCGGCCAGATTTCCTTGGGCACCACCGTCAATAAATGGCTGGGCTTGCAGTCGGACACGGAACTCGACCTCGGCAGCGACGCGCCCTCCTCCCTGGCCGGGCAGGCCCAGGCGCGCATGGAAGCCGACGATTACAAAGGGGCGGCCACCCTGTGGCAGCAGCTGAAGGATCAGTACCCCTACAGCCGCTTCGCCGTGCTGGCCGAACTGAAGCTGGGGGACGCCCTCTACTTGCAGGAAAAATACGTCGAAGCTCTGGCCGCCTATGAGGACTTCGAGCGCCTCCACCCGGACAACGAGGCCGTGCCCTACTCCATCTACCAGCAGGGCATGTGCCACTACATGCGGATGCAGGGCATCGACCGCGACCAGACCCCCACCATCCAGACCATCCAAACCCTGGCCCGCCTGGTGGAGATGTATCCCAGCAGCCAGTACGCGGCCATGGGCCAGGCCCGCATCGCCGAAGCCCAGAACAATTTGGCCGGGCACGAGTTCTATGTCGGCGAGTTTTATTACAAGCGGCAGGACTATGAGGCGGCCATCAACCGCTTCATGGGCCTGTTGCAATATTACCCCGACTCCGGCTACCACCAGCGGGCCTTGAACTACATCGCCGACTATAAGCAATTGGTGGCCGACGGCAAAGTGACGCCGGGCGAAAACCAGCGCGACGATATGTTCGACTCCCCCTTCCTCCAGGATTTCGACCCCAGCGGCACCGGCTCCGGCAACGGGCCGATGATCTAAAACAGCGGCGCTTGCAAGTCCGGCAGAGCCATACTTGCAAGCGCCGCTGTTTTACTTTGGGGAACGGCTTCGCCGGGCGTTTTTACCACCTCACCGCAATAAGAATCCTTACGAACACGGGGTGGGCCGTCAGGCGCCGCCCCGGCAATTTCCGGGCCAAATCCGGCTCCCCACAGGCCACAACAGCTTCCGGCGTTGTGGCCATTTTTGTAGCCGCATCTTGTGCTTTCAGGTAATATCAGCACTACATCTTGTGGTCGAATTGCTCAAAATAAGCTTGACTAGGGGGGAGCAATGTGGCATTATGCTCCCAGATGACGACACAAAATACGGTGGGTAGGCCGGGCCGCGCCACAAGCGCGTGTGGCCGACTAACCGGGATGGAAGCTGAAAACGGGGTGACCGGGTTCAGCTTTTTGAGTCCCTGAGCGGTCGTTTTACGGATATTTTACAAAATCCCCAAATATCGGACGGCCCGCAGGGCCGCAGCACACGCGCTGACCGCCGCAAGGGCAAGCGCCGTTTTCCCCGACACCATTAAGAAAAGACAAGGCCGCGAACCGAACCCAGGCGGGGTTTCGGCGGCTATGGGCATAACTATCACCAAGGAGACGATATGCGGTTTTCGACCATCAGGAAACGGGACGGGCGGGCCGATTCCTTCGACGCCACCAAAATCACCAGGGCCATCGCCAAGGCCGGGCAGGCCACCGGCGAATTCGGCGACAAGGAAGCCCTGCTGCTGACCATGAAAACCCTCGACCGGGCCGAGCTTCTCATGCCCGCCGCCGAGGCCGAGGTGGAAAAAGTCCAGGATATCGTGGAGCACGTGCTGCTCGACTCCCCCTACCGGGCCACGGCCAAGGCCTACATCCTCTACCGCGAACAGCGGGCCCAGATGCGCAGCATCACGGCCAAGGCCCACGTGGACTTGATGGACGGCTATCTTGAGCGGCTGGACTGGCGGGTGCGGGAAAACAGCAACATGGGCTTTTCCCTTCAGGGCCTCAACAATTACATCTCCTCTGACGTCACCTCCGAATACTGGCTCAACCGCATCTACACCCCCCGCATCCGCGACGCCCACAAAAGCGGCGATTTGCATCTGCACGATTTGAACCAGCTTTCGGTCTACTGCGTGGGCTGGGATTTATCCGACCTGTTGCGCGAAGGCTTCAAAGGCGTGTCGGGCAATGTGGAGAGCGCGCCGCCCAAGCATTTCCGCTCGGCCCTGGGCCAGCTGGTGAATTTCTTCTACACCCTTCAGGGCGAGGCCGCCGGGGCCCAGGCCGTGTCCAGCTTCGATACCCTGCTGGCCCCCTTCATCCGCCACGATAACCTCAAATACCGCGAGGTGAAGCAGGCCCTACAGGAATTCGTCTTCAACATCAACATCCCCACCCGCGTCGGCTTCCAGACCCCCTTCACCAATATTACGATGGACTTGGACTGCCCGGAAATGTTCCGCCGCACCCCGGTGGTCATCGGCGGCGAAGACATGAAAGACGCCACCTACGGCGACTACCAGGTGGAGATGGACACCCTCAACCGGGCCTTCGCCGAAGTCATGATGGAAGGGGACAACAAGGGCCGGGTCTTCACCTTCCCCATCCCCACCTACAACATCGGCAAGGATTTCGACTGGAACAGCCCCCGCTTTGAAACCATCTGGCGCATGACCGGCAAGTACGGCATCCCCTACTTTTCCAACTTCGTCAATTCCGACATGTCGCCTGAGGACGCCCGCTCCATGTGCTGCCGCCTGCGGCTGGACAACCGCGAGCTCCGCAAGCGCGGCGGCGGCCTCTTCGGGGCCAACCCCCTCACCGGCTCTGTGGGCGTGGTGACGCTGAACCTGCCGCGCCTGGGCAAGCTTTCCGCCAATGAAGAAGAATTCATTGAGCGCCTCGACGAACTCATTGACATCGCCAAGGAAAGCCTGGTCATCAAGCGCAAGGAGCTGGAACGCTTCACCGAGGGCGGGCTCTACCCCTACACCAATTTCTACCTCCGCAGCGTCAAGGAGGCCACGGGCCGCTTCTGGACGAATCACTTTTCCACCATCGGCGTGGTGGGCGGCAACGAGGCCTGCTTGAACCTCTTCGGCGAAGACCTCACCCGGGAGCGCGGCCAGCAGTTCATGCTGCGGGTGCTGGGCCACATCCGCGAACGCCTGACGGCCATCCAGACCGAAACCGGCGACGTCTTCAACCTGGAAGCCACCCCGGCCGAGGGCACCTCCTACCGCCTGGCCCGCCTGGATCAGGCCCGCCATGCGGACATGATCTTTGCCAATACCGCCGAGGGCGGCCAGACCCCCTTCTACACCAACTCCACCCACCTGCCCGTGGGCCACACCGACGACCTCTTCGAGACCCTGGAGTTGCAGGACGACCTGCAATGCTGCTACACCGGGGGCACGGTCATCCACGCCTTTGTCGGCGAGGAAGTCACCGACACCCGCACGGTGCGCTCCCTGGTGCAAAAGATCACCCACGGCTTCAAGCTGCCCTATTTCACCATCACCCCGACCTTCAGCGTCTGCGCCAGCCACGGCTACCTGCCCGGCGAAACTCCGGTCTGCCCCCACTGCCAGAGCGACACTGAGGTCTATTCCCGCGTGGTGGGTTACATCCGCCCGGTGAGCCGCTGGAACGACGGCAAGCAGGCCGAATACGCCATGCGCAAAACCTACGGCGTGCCCGCGGCTCCGGTCGCGGAGAGCGTCCCGGCCCCGGCCCTGTCCGTGGTCAGCCCGGACGGCTATACCCTCCGCCCCGCCCAGCCCCGGCTGGACGGCGAAGACGGCAAGGTTCTGTGCGCCTAGGCGGCCTCTTAAAAAACACGGCGCTGGATTTCCCTGGGAAATTCAGCGCCGCTGTTTTTACCCAGGGCTGCAACTTCGCCTGCCCCTACTGCCACAATCCCCACCTGGTGCGCCTGTTCGGCGAGCCGGTGGACGAAGTCGCCACCCTGGAATTCCTGCGCCGCCGCCGCCCCCTTTTGGACGGCGTGGTCATTTCCGGCGGCGAACCGACCCTCCAGCCCGATTTAGCCGAATTCTGCAAAAAACTGCGCGGCCTGGGCTATGAAGTGAAGCTCGACACCAACGGCTCCCGCCCCGAAGTGGTGGCCGACCTCATCGACCGCAAACTCATCACCTACCTGGCCCTGGACTTGAAGGCCGACCCGGCGGCCTACCCCCCGGAACTGGCCCCCAACGGCTCAGGCGAAGCGGTGCAGGAAACCCTGCGTTTGCTCAAACGCTCCCCCTTGCCCCACGAATACCGCACCACCGTGGCGGCCCCTTTCGTCACCCGTGAAACCATAGAAGCCATCGCCCGCGCCGCCGCCGGTTCCGCCCCCCTCTTCCTCCAGCCCTACCGCCCCGACCGCACCCTCGACCCCCATTTCATGGCTCCCCACCCCCAACCCGACCGAGCCGCCCTGGAAGAATACCGCGTCATCGCCTCCCGTTACCTGCCCACCAGCATCCGAGGTTGAACAAGCCTTCATCCTCCGATTTCTGGCCGCCACCCGCAACCTGACCAAACCGCTCTGCAAGAAGGCTACGTCATCGCTTCCCGTTACCTGCCACCGCCATTCGAAGCTGAACGGGCCTTCGCCTCCTCCACTTCATGGCCGCCACTCCCAACCTGATGAACCGCCCTTGCAGAAGGCCACTCCCCAGCCTCTCGTTACCTGCCCACACCATTCGAGACTGAACGGGCCGTCGCCCCCTCCTTCATTCCCTGCCCCCCAACCTGACCGAACAACCACTCTGGAAGAATACCGCCATCCCAATCTCCCGCCCGTTCCCCACCACCCTCCGAAACTGAAAGAGCGCCCTGAAATGAGCCATATAAAAGGAATGTAAAAATGTTAATTTTTCTATTTGACAAATCGGAGTGAAACATATAATATCAATCGAGTTTGCGCCCGTGGCTCAGTTGGATAGAGCGCCGGACTACGAATCCGTAGGTCAGAGGTTCGAATCCTCTCGGGCGCGCCACTAATTTCAAGGGGTTCAGGTTTTTGCCTGAACCCCTTTTAATATTCCCCCGCCAAATATACTACCCCTGTACTGCTTTTGCCGATTATGGGGTGGGATGAGCCAGGAAGGCACGTCCATCTGCCTTTGTATTCCCTAAAAAGCCCAAAGTAAATATGATGTTAGATATTTCGCACTGGCGACTCTTCTCCGGCTTTGAGTCAGGGCCAGTTGCCGCAGAGACCTGCCATGCTCAATCCGAAAGTAGCCCAAATGTCTTGTGGGGTGTCCTTGCGTTTATAAAGCCAGATCGTCATAATAATAATATTGATATTTGCATAAAAATAATATTTAAAAACGCTTGACACTGATATGTAAAATTGCTGTATTATACCCAACTGGATGCCCCATAACAAGAAAATGCAAGGGAGAAGGCTTATGTCTCATGTTAAAATGAAGAACATCGTCGTTACTGAGGAAGCCCAAACGCTTGGAATCTGCGGCGGGGCGCTGTTGGGCGCAGTCGCAGGCGCGAAAGTCGCCCCGTTTTGGAATCTTCCCGCGTACACAGCTTGCGTCGTGGCCGGTGCGATTGTCGGTGCGTTGGGCGGTAAGGCGACAGGCAACATTATCGCGGTGGCGATCGACAAGTAGACCTTATTTGGCGTGGGTGTGAGGAACGCCTGCATCCACGCCTTCTTTGCATTAGCGTCCACAATTCGATTCGAAGGAGAATCATTAAAATGAAAATAGTACAGAACCGACCCATCGCAGAGATCAGGAGCAGTCTGAAACTGACACAGTCTGAGTTCGCGGATCAGTTGGGCGTAGGGCAGGATGCCATCTCCCGCTGGGAGAACACAGCCCCAGATGAACTCTCCATCCCCGCAAAGATGTGGAAGAAGATCGAGGCCATCATAAGTTCATTTAGCAAGCCGGCGGCACTGGCCGTCACGGATAAATGGCGCAAGGCAATCGCCATGCGCGAGATATTGTACAGCTATCTGGAAGATAAGGGTGCCCTCCTCAAGTTCGACCCGAAGGCCAAGAAGGACTTCAGTAGCATTTTAGCCCGCAGTCTGGTGAAGCCCAGAATCGCCTTCATGGGTATGTCCGACACAGGCAAGAGCACATTGATCAACTGCCTGCTCGGCGCGGAAAAGCTACCTGCGGAGTGGACGCCAACGACCGCTATCGTTGTCTATATCAAACACCGGGACGACAGGCCTGATTTCATAAAGGACACCTGCTGGGTGTTTAAGATGGAATCAGAGGATAAGCCGTTCGATTTGACCTGTTTGGAGGAAGAGAGCAGATGCTCCCCCCTGTGCGTGGGCAAGGGCGATGCCGATATACTGCGCGATTACGGGGTACGGGATGGTACCAAGAACACCGACGAGATTGTCGCCGCTGTGCTCTATCTCGACAGCCCCATACTCAAGGATGTTGACTTGGTGGACTTGCCAGGATTCGGCACCGGCGACCGGGCAGCGGATGACTTTGCAGCCGACAGAATCGGCGAGTATGCCGATGTCCTCATCTATCTCTCACGCTCTAATGGATTTATGAGCGGACAGGAACTGACCGCGCTCAGAATGGGCATCCAGAGCTTGCGCTACTATGAAAGTAAGGAGAACGACATCCCCCCTCTGGGCAATCTGTTTGTCGTGGCAAGCCAAGCTTCTTTCATTGATGATGTGGATAAGCTGGATAGAATATTGATTGATGGACGCATCCGGTTTAAGAATATACTGCCGTCCACACTAAGAACTTATCCGTAAATAATATTAATAGAGTTCTTAATTTTACGGCAAGTGATAATAGCGGCAGCGAGATGGTTGAGGGCCATGAAAGAGCGTTCCAGCTTTTCATAGCGCACCAA
>JAITVE010000120.1 GCA_031285975.1 Candidatus Adiutrix sp.
GTTCTGTAACCGGGGCGGTGATGGTTATCGGCCTCAAATACGGCAATGCAGACGCGAAAGACAGAACCGTCAAACAGGCCTGCGACGCCAAAGTGGCAGAATTCCTCCGCGCCTTTAAAACGCGGCACCGGAGCATCGTCTGCCGCGACCTTCTGGGCTGTGACATTTTCACGCCGGACGGCAAGCAGAAAGCCCTGAACGAAAAGCTGTTCACAACCCTCTGCGCAGACCTGGTAATCAGCGCGGCGGCCATCCTTGAAGAATCGGGCTATTAATCGCGCTCCAAAGCCCACCCGGCTGGCCGAATGGGCTTTTTTAGAGGATATTTATGAACATACGGTTGATGACGACACCTGATTATGAAAAAGTCTATGATTTGTGGCTTAACACGCCCGGCATGGGCCTGAACACCACGGACGACAGCCGGGACGGTTTAGCCAAATATCTGGCCCGCAACCCCAGCACCTGTTTTGTGGCGGAAAAAGAGGGCGAAATTATCGGCGTCATCATGAGCGGGCATGACGGGCGCAGGGGCTTTATTCACCACACCGCCGTCAAGCTTTCCGAAAGAAATTGCGGCCTGGGCAGCGCCCTGGCGGCGCGCGCTATGTCCGCGTTGCGGGAAGAAGGCATCAACAAAGCCACGCTGGTGGTTTTTGAAAAGAACGCGGGCGGCAACGCCTTTTGGAAAAAGCAGGGCTTTACGGTGCGCAACGACTTGATATATCGCAATAAAAATATTATTGAGCTAACCCGCATCGACACGTAAGATTGTGGTAGAATGCTCTAAAAATTCAAAATATCATCAAGGTCATTCAGGGTCGGGCGCACCTGCCAGGCCCCGGCGGCCAGGAGTTCCTCTTTGGAGGCGCCGCCCTCCAAAATGCCCACGGCCCGGACTCCGGCGCGGGAGGCGGCCTGCATATCCGTGGCGGAGTCGCCGACGTACATGGCCTGGCCGGGGCTCACGCCCATCTGGCTCAAGGCCAGGAAAATCATGTCCGGGGCGGGTTTGCCGTGGGGCACGTAGCGGGTGCCCACCGCCGTGTCGAAAAATTTGGCCAGGCCGATGGAGGCCAGGGCATACCAGGCGTTGTCCCGGTTGGTGGCCAGGCCCAGGCCGAAGCCTTCGCTCTTGAGGCGGGTCAAAAGCTCCACTGCGCCGGGAGCGATGTCCAGGTACTTTTTCTCCTGCCCGGCCACGGCCTTGAGGAAATATTCGCCCCAGGCCGGGTCGTTGTCGCCCCACAGGGCCGTCCAAAAATCCGCCGCCGCCAGGCTCATGACCCGGCGGGTGTCGCTTTCGTCCACCCGGCGCAGGTTGAAGTGCTCGGCCATGGTGTTGAGGCCCCTGGTGATGGCGTAAATGGAATCCACCAGGGTCATGTCGAAATCAAAGAGAACTGTCCTGACCATATACCACTCCCGGTTGCGCAACCGTTTTATTGCCGCTGTAAAAATTGAACCAGTTCCGGCCGCTGATCGCCCGCGTAGTCAATGGGCGAACGGCCCTGCGCGTCTTTTTCCGCAGGGCTGACCCCGCCGTTGACCAGGACTTTGGCCACCTCGTCATTGGGGTTGAGCCAGACGGCCAGGGCCAGGCTGTTGCGGCCATGAGGGTCTTTGGCCGTAATGTCCGCGCCGGAGCGGATGAGGAATTTGGCCACCTCCGGGTCGCGGTTCCCGGCCGCCGCCAACAGCGGGGTCAGGCCGTTGGCCCGCGCGGCGTTCAAGTCCGCCCCGTTCCGCAGCAAAAATTTCACTATTTCCACGTTGGGGCTGCTCAGGCAGGCCAGCAGGAAAGCGTCGGAGCCGCTGCCGTCCACGGCTTTCAGGTCGGCCCCGGCCTCTTTCAGGGCCTCGATCACCGGCAGGCTGTCATTGGCGGCCACTGCCGCCAGAAGGGGCGTGCGGCCTTCTTTGTCCCGGCTCTCCAGGCTGGCCCCGGCGGAAACCAGGCCGCCGATGACCGAGGCGGCCTTGCTTTCAGCGGCGGCCACGGCCAGGGCCGTCCGGCCCTGCGCGTCAATGCTGTCCACCCGCGCCCCCTGCCCCAGAAGCATCCGGGCCACGGGTACATTGCCCTGGGCCGCAGCCTGCATCAGGGGAGTCCGCCCTTCCCGGTCGCCCAGTTCCGGGTTGGCCCCGGCTTCCATCAGCACATAAATCACGCCCGGCGCTTTGTTGTTGGCGGCGGAGTGATAGAGGGCCGTGCCGCCCAGATAATCCCGCTGGTTCGCCTCGGCCCCGGCTTTGATGAGGGCGGAGACCATTGGAGCCTGGTTGAAGCTGGCGGCGAACATCAGGGGGGTCAGGCCGTAGCGGGTTTCCTGGGCGCTGAGATTCGCGCCCCGGTCGGCCAGGAGGGCCGCCACCCCCGGATCAGGGTTGGAAGCGGCGGCGAACATCAAGGGGGTCAAGCCGTCGGGGCCGTCGGTCATGTTTACGTCCAGGCCCACGGTGAGGGCCTGTTCCAACTGCGCGGCGGTTCCGCTTTTGAGGAGTGCGGCCAGCCCGTTGAAATCAGGCTCAGCGGGCGGGGCGGAGGCTTCGGCCACGGCGGTCGCTTCGGCGGGAATGTCCGGCTGGGCCTGCAAAAGGCCGGGCTGGAAGAGCAGAAAGGCGGCGATGAGACATACAAGGGTGCGCATAGTAACTCGTTATTTACGGTTGCTTTTGCCGGTGATGACTTCCGGGTCGAGGGCATACACCGCTGTTGATTTCAGGCGCTTGTGCAGGTACTCGTCCAGGCCGTCCAGGTTCGCCGGGTAATATTTGTGGGTCAGGGCGCGGAGGGCGGCCTCCCGCTCGTTATCGTCCGTGACGGGCATAACTTTGCCGAACGCCACCACGCTCTCATAATATACGGTATAGCTGCCTTTGTAAACCGTGTCGGTGCGGCCCACCACCGCGAAGCTAACCTTGGGGTTGGCGGCCAGATTGTCGATTTTGTGGCCCTCACAGGCGCAGTGGAAATACAGGTAACCCTTCACGAAAAGGAAGGAGAGGGGCACGGCATAGGGCTGGCCCTCCGCGTCGGTGGTGGCCAAAACGCCGTATTCCCCGCGTTCCAGGATGGCCCGGCATTCGTCGGGCCCAAGCTGCCGGTCGCGGCGGCGCATGATTTTCTCGTTCATAATCACCACTCAAAGCACGCAAAAAGGGGACGCCGAGCGGCGATCCCCTTCTGCTCTCTAGAAATTTGTTCAGGCGCGGGGAGGCCCGGGCGGCCCGCCCTCCCCGCTCCCGGCTAGTTGATGGTCGCCTTCAGGCTTTTGGCCGCTTTGAACTTGACGGCCTTGTGCGCCTTGACCACGGCGGGTTCATTGGTGCGCGGGTTGCGGGCGATTCTTTTTTTGCGCTTCACCACTTCAAAAATGCCCAGGCCGAACAACGCGAAGCGGCCCTCTTTTTTCAACGTCTTGACGATCTGCGCCAAAATGGTGTCCAAAACTTCCTTGGAGGCCGCCTTGGTCAATCCGGTTTCCTCGGCCACGTGGGCAATCAGTTCAGATTTGGTCATGTGCCTATTCTCCTGTAGGGGTTGAGATTTTCGCGTATCCCAAAATCGCTGACTCAGAACAGCCCGAAATCCGGGTGCCAAGTCCGGGTTCCGCTCGAGGCCGTTCGCAAAAATTTTCTGTCGAAACAGGGTTTCAATATACCAATGTTTTCAGCAAAAGGCAACTGTTTGTTCTTTCTTTTTTACGGCGCAAATTCCGGTCACATAAGGCTTTACATTTTTACGGACTTTGGCTACATTGAGGAATCCGCACAGCGGCGGGGCCGCGAAGCTATGATTCGCCGCGAGGGGCCGGGCGGCGCAGTAACTTTGTTCGCAAAGCCCATTTCCAAGGCGCAAAACGCGATGCGAGCTCAAATTTTATTGAGATTGCTCCGCTTTTTATTTTTCGCAACCAAGTTTAATCGGCATGACAGCAATGATCGGCCGGGAGTGAGAATATGTCGCTAACCGTAGTGGTCTTGGCCAAAAATGAAGCGGCCAACATAGAAGCCTGCCTGGACAGCGCCGCCGGAGCCGATGAGTTCCTGGTCATTGACGACCACAGTGATGATGACACCGCCGAACTGGCCCTGGCCAAAGGGGCCCGCGTGCTGCGCCGCAAGCTGGACGATTTTTCGAGCCAGTTGAATTACGCCGCCGGGGAGGCTTCCGGCGAGTGGATTTTCATTCTGGACGCGGACGAGCGCTTCACCCCCGGCCTGATGGCGGCCATCCGCAGCCACATGGCCGCCGGGCCCGTGGCGGCGGGCCGGGTGGTGCGCGACAATTTCGCCTTTGGCCGCCAGCACCGCTTCGGCCCCCTCAAGCCGGACGGCATCACCCGGCTGTTCCCGCGCACCGCCGTCCGCTGGGAGGGGCTGGTGCATCCCCATTCCCATTGCGGCCTGCCGGAAAAAGTCCTGGGGCGGCTCATCCACTTTACCTATAAGGACTGGAACCACTATTTCCGCAAGCTGGATCAGTATGCCGCCCTGTGGGCCCAAAACGCCCACGAGCAGGGGCGGCGCGTGGGCCCGGCCGGGGCCTGGGCCCGGCTGATGTGGAACCAGTTCAAAATGTTTATTCTCAACGGCGGCCTTTTGGGCGGCCCGGTCTGCTGGGCGCTGTGCTTCCTCAACGGCGAATACACCCTGAAAAAATACCTCAAGCTGCTGGATTTAAACCGAACCGCGCCAGCGCGGCCAGCACCTCTGTCAGGGGAAGCCCAATAACCGCTGAGTAGGAGCCCTCGATGCGTTCCACCAAAAAGCCCCCCAACCCTTGCAGGCCATAGGCTCCGGCCTTGTCCAGCCCTTCGCCGGTGGCCACGTAGCGCTCAATCATGCGCGGCGAAAGCTCGCGGAAGGTGACCCGGCTGATGACGGCCTCCGAATGCGCGATGGCGCCGCCCTCCGCCAGGCTGAAAGCCGTGGCCACTTGGTGCGTCCGCCCGCTCAAGGCGCGGAGGTGGGCGGCGGCCTCTTCGGGGCCGCTGGGCTTGTCAAAAATTTCGTCATCCAGAAAAACCGTGGTGTCCGCGCCCAGGGATAACCGCCCGGCGCGGGCCTTGGCCAGGGCCTTTTCCCGCGAGAGACGCTGGGCGTACTCTACGGGCGGCTCGCCCGCCCGGCGGCTCTCGTCGATATCCGCAGGGTCAATTTCAAAAGCCACCCCGGCCCAGCGCAAAAGGTCGGCCCGCCGGGGCGAGGCCGAGACCAGAATGAGAGCCCGCATGGGGCTTGATTCCGGCGGGGTTCCGGCTACGTTGCGCCCTAAACTATCGTCAACTGTTTTCATTGAAGCTTTCATGATGCCAGATAGTAATTGTTTTGGCAAAAATTTACAACAAAAGACTTGAAGCTGACCCTGCTCAATGTCATAATTCAGTAAAAATGACGATGAATGTGCGGGCATTTTCAGGCAATGGGTTGAATGATGACGAGCCAAGCTTTTCAGAAACATGGTGAACCGGCTTTCGCGTTGCGCGGAAGACTGCGGTTGGTTGTGCTGTGCCTGTTCCTCTGGGCTTTTGTGGTGGTTTGCCCAGCCCTGGCCAGGGCAGCGGGGGAAGAAGCCGCTTCTGCGGCCCAAACCGCCCCGTGCAAAGGCTTAAAGCCGTACAACAATATTGATGAGTTGCTCTACCAGTTTTATATCAATCTTGATAGTGAATGTATATTTGAAATGCCGCTGGAAGAGTTGGAAAAAATATGGGGCGTTAAGATATTAGACAGCGAACGGGCTAAGCCTCACAATTATTATCCTTTAAGCGAAACAGATTTCGGCAACAAACCCTATCGGTCAGAAAAAGATGCTTTTTATATTGAACTGATTAAAACGTACCCTATGAACTATCATGCGGGTCGTAATGATATTAATCTAGGTACATCCGGCGGCTATGTTGCGTTCAATGGCGACATCGTCGAATTCGAGGGGACGGTAACTACTACGTTTCTTATAAGAACCACTAAAGGATACTATGAAAAGTATGGCGAAGTCCTGCCGTCAGAAAAATTACGTGAGTTGTTCCACCACGACCGAGATGATCAGCGTGGTCATCCTTGCGAATTGCCTCGGGCTGAAGGCGAAATAACCCCCTCCTTTTTTTATGATATTGATGGCCAAACCAATGCCACTTATCATGGGCGAAGTATGCGTTTCGCTCCCGGTGGTTGTCGTTATTATTATTATCGTGGTCAGCGGGCTTCTAACAAGCTTTACTCCAGCGATATATTTGTCTACCCCGATAAAATACGAATAGACCGCAAACAGACGCCAAAAGAATTCGCCGCGCAAGAAGCTTTAAAACCGGAGAAGAAAAGCATGAAGAAAGCAGGGGAATGGAAAGATGCCCCCTGCCGGGGCTTAAAGCCGGTTCGCGGCCTTGAGGATATTCTTTATCAGTTTTATATCAACATGGACAGTAACTGCATTTCAAAAATGCCTCTGGAAGAACTAGAAAAAGTTTGGGGCACCAGAATATCATCCAAGCAACATGGTGTTGCCGCAGACGTAGCAAACAGGCCTTATGAATCAGAAAAATATGGATTCTATATTACACATGAAAAGAATGGAGACGCAGTTTCAGCCTTTTTCACTATATGGATAACTGATGAATATAAAGAAAAATACGGCACGTTAGTGCCTGATGGCCGCTTTCCCAGGCTCTTGCCCCACCCTTTAATCTACAGTGATAGTTTTTACAGCTCTTCGCCTATGCCTACACTCAATATTGCCCTGCCACGGTTTTCAGAAAAAAGACCTGGCAACATTGGGCCCTTTCCTTTTTATCTTTATAAGTGGTATAACACTGACCGCTCACAAAAGATACAAATGTATACTCATGAGAGGTCGGTATTGATCTTTTCCCTCGGCTCTACTCAAGTTGAGCCAAGTTTTATAAACAAAAATAGATAGAAGGAGCCTATTATAGAATGCGAAACAGCCGCCGGGCGTTGGCGGCGGTGAGGCGGGCGGCTTCCGAAAGGCTTAGGCCCCGCGCCTCGGCCAGGGCCTGGAGGTGATAGGGCAAATAGGCGGGCTCGTTGCGCCGCCCGCGGTAGGGCTCGGGGCTGAGGTAGGGGGCGTCGGTTTCCACCAGCAAACGGTCGGCAGGAATTTTGGCCGCCGCCTCCCGCAGGGCCGCGCTTTTGGCATAGGTGATAACGCCGGGCAGCGACAGGTGGAAGCCCAGGTCGAGGAAGGCCCGGGCCTCGTCCCAGCCCAGGGCGAAGCAGTGGATGACCCCGCCGCGCTTGAGTTTGGGCGCGTATTTTTTCAAGAGAGCCAGAGTCTCGGCCTGGGCGTCGCGGCTGTGGACGACAATGGGGCGGTTCAAATCTCCGGCGGCTTCCAATAAACTTTCGAAAACGCGAAGCTGGGTGGCGCGCTCGGAGTGCATCAGGGCAAAGTCCAGGCCGATTTCGCCGAAAGCGACTACCTCGGGCCGCTGGGCTAGGTCAAAGAGTTCGCGCAGACCGGCGGGCGTGAGCTGATTGGCCTCGTGGGGGTGCCAGCCCAGCACGGGGTGAAGCTGGGGATATGTCTCTGCCAGACGCAGCACTTCCGCCGAATTTTCCGGGCCCAGGCCCACGTTCAGCATGGCCCGGACGCCCGCCGCGCGGGCCCGCCCGACCACGGCCTCCAGGTCGTCGGGAAACGCCTCTGAAGACAGGTGGCAGTGGCTGTCGATAATTTCCAGGCCGCCCTCCCCTGTTTCGCCGAGGAAGCGGCGGTCGATTTCTTCAAGGATGCGCCGGGTTATTTCCGCCGGGTCGGCCAGCCCGTCGAGGCGCACGATTTTCCCCGGATGATCGGGGCGGTCGAAAATTTTCCTCACTTTTTCCAGATAATCGCGCTGTTCAAAAGCCGCGTCCAGCCCGCCCTCGCGGTTTTGGGCGATGCGCCGCAAGCCTTCCTCCACGGGGATTTCCAGAATAATGATGAGGTCAGGCCAGGGGAAGGCGGCATTGCGCTTCAATATCAATTCGGGGTCGAGGCCCAGGGCCGACTGGTAAGCGATGTTGCTGAGAATGTAGCGGTCGGCCAGCACCGGGCGGCCCGCCAAAGCCGCCGGGGCAAAGGCTTCCACATCCTCGGCCCGGTCGCGCACGAAAAAGTCCAACTCATCTTCCGGGCGCACTCCCTGGCGGCCCCGGCGGGCCAGTTCCCGAATTTTTTGGCCCCAGGGGCCGCTGGTGGGTTCGCGGGTGGGCAGGGGGTCAAGGCCGCGCTCGCGCAGGGCCTCGGCCACCAGGTGAAGCTGGGTGGTTTTGCCCGCGCCGTCCAGGCCTTCCAGGGTCAGAAAAAAACCCCGGTGGAGGCCGGGTATTTTGTGCGCGAATTCTTTTTTATAACTCAAGGGAACCTCGTCCGCCAGCAAAACGCGCCGTTCCAGCCGAAGCTGTCGGCGCGTGTTTTATACGATTAAG
>JAITVE010000317.1 GCA_031285975.1 Candidatus Adiutrix sp.
CCGCAGCCTGGCCGCCGAAACTTTTTTGGCCTTTGAGCTCTGGCTCACCGTGGCCGCCGTCTACCTGGCCGTCAACCTCGTCATGTCCCAACTGGGCGCCTATCTGGAACGCCGCACCAAAGGGTTATACTATGCGTAAGCGCCCGAGCGGAGACATTTTCATTGAAGTCTGCCAACTGCGTAAGCAGTACCCCGGCGGCCACCGGGGCCTGGCCGGGGTGTCGCTGACCGTGCGGCGCGGCGAGACGGTGGTGATCATCGGGCCGTCCGGCTCGGGCAAATCCACGCTCCTGCGCTGCCTCTGCGGGCTGGAGGACGTGGACTCCGGCGACGTCGTCATCGACGGCTATTGCTTCACCGCCGACCCCAGGCTGCGGGAGCGCCTGCGGCCGGAAGTGGGCATGGTCTTCCAGTCCTTCAACCTCTTCCCCCACCTGACGGCGCTGGAAAACCTTATTCTTGCGCCGATGAAAGTCCGAGGCTATGACCGGGAGCGGGCCGTGGCCGAGGCCCGGCGGCTCCTGGACAAAGTGGGCCTGGCCGACAAGGCCGACGTGCGCCCGGCCCAGCTTTCCGGCGGGCAGCAGCAGCGGGTGGCCATTGCCCGCGCCCTGGCCATGAACCCCAAGGTCATGCTTTTTGACGAGCCCACCTCGGCCCTCGACCCCGAGATGATCGGCGAGGTGCTGGCCGTGATGCGCGGCCTGGCCCTGGAGGGCTCCACCATGATTGTAGTCACCCACGAAATCGGCTTCGCCCGCGAGGCTGGGGATGAATTGATTTTTATGGATGAAGGCGAACTCGTCGAGCGGGCCGGAGCGGAGGATTTTTTTCAAAATCCCCACAGCGACCGGGCCCGCCAGTTTCTGGAGAAAATATTATAGCGCCCTGTAACTTTTTAAAGTTACAGGGCGCTAGCGGCCCGCGATCAAACGGGCCGCCGCCGCCAACGGCGGCGAAAGGAAAGCGGAAACCGCATTTCCGCTTTCCGATACAGAGCTTAAAATTGCGCTGCTTTGATTGCAATTTTAAGCGGGACAAAATAATAGAGCATTTTGCAACTTACCTGCCTTTAGTAAATTGCAAAATACGCAAACATCCGGGCGCTTTTCATTTCATGCAGACTACCTTGCAATAGAAAAGCGCTCTAACCGCAACCCGGCACGTCAAAGGAGAAACACATGCTCAAGCATTGGTTGTCGTATCTGGCCGTCCTGGCTATTTCCCTCATTGCCGCCACCCTGGCTTCCGCCCAGATGGGCCTGCCCGCCGCCAACCAGGCCGACGCCATGATGCTGGAAGGCAACCCCTGGGTGGAACGCATCCAGGCCAAGGGCACCCTCCGGGTGGGGATGGATATCTTCCGCCCCTGGGCCATGCAGGCCAAAAGCGGCCAGTACATCGGCTTTGAAATCCAGGTGGCCGAAGCCCTGGCCGCCGACATGGGGGTGAAGGTGGAATTCGTGCCCACCGCCTGGGACGGCATCATCCCGGCCTTGCTCACCGGCCGCTTCGACATTCTCATCGGCAGCATGGGCATCACCGAAGAGCGGGCCAAGCGGGTGGCCTTCACCGAGCCCTACCAGTTCTCGGGCATGGCCCTGGCCGCCAGCGTGGTGGCCGCGCCCGGCCTGAAAAAGCTGGAAGATTTCAACAAAAAAGACTTCCGCATTGCCATTAAAAGCGGCACCACCGCCGTGCCGGCGGCCCGGAAGCACCTGCCGCTGGCCACCATCGTGGAATTTGACGACGAAGGCCAGACCGCCCAGGAACTGAGAAGCGGCCGGGCCCAGGCCCTGGTGGCCTCCGCGCCCTACCCGGCCGAGCTGGCCCTGAAAAACCCGAAGGAAATTTACCTGCCCTTCTCCGGCACCTTCACCCGTGAACCCTGCGGCATGGCCCTGAGCCCCAGGGACAAAGAAGCCCTGCCCGCCTTGAACGCCTGGATCGCGGCCCGCTTCAAAAGCCAATGGCTGAACACCACCTGGAGTTTCTGGTTTGAAACCCTGGAGTGGGAAGGCCAGTTGGAGTAGCATGACGCCGACCACCGCAACCAGCCGCCCGCCGCAACTGCGGCGGCGCGGCTTCAAGGCACGGGACGGGCTGATCCTCGCGGGGCTTGCCCTGGCCCTGGGCGGCCTGGCCTGGCGCGCGCTGATTGATTTCAGCTACGACTGGCAGTGGAGCGACATGCCCCGCTACCTGCTGTATTGCGACGAGGCCGGATGGCAGCCCGGCGTTTTGCTCCGGGGCCTGGGGCTGACCCTCAAGCTGGCCGTCTGGGCCTCGGCGGTGGCCATGCTCGCGGGCCTGGCCCTGGCCCTGGCCCGCCTGAGCCGCTCCCTCTACCTCAAGCTCATGGCCCGCACGGTGGTGGAGGTGTGCCGCAACATTCCGCCGCTGGTGCTGGTTTTCATCGCCTTCTATTTCCTCAGCGCCGCCCTCCTGCCCTGGGATCGGCTGCTGGCCTTTGTCAATCAATGGCCGCCCGCGCTCAAAAGCATCCTGGAAGCGTCCACTATGCGAACCGGGGAGTTGAATGTTTTCTTCCCGGCGGTGGCCGCCCTGGCCCTTTATGAAGCCGCCTATTTCGCGGAAATCTTCCGGGGCGCCATCCTGTCCGTGAGCCGGGGACAGGGGGAGGCGGCCTGGTGCCTGGGCCTCAGCCGCTGGCAGAGCCTGCGCTCGGTCATCCTGCCCCAGGCTTTCCGCAAAGCCGTGCCGCAGTTGGCCGGGCAGTTTATTTCCACGGTCAAGGAATCCTCCATCGTTTCGGTGCTCAGCCTGGCCGAGCTGACCTACAGCGGCCAGCAGCTTTCCACCACCACCCACCGCCTCTTCGAAGTCTGGCTCACCGTGGCCGCCCTGTACTTCGCGTTCAATTTCTCCCTGTCCCTCTTTTTCCAGCGGTTGGAGCGCTGAACACAAAGGGCCGAATGCACTCCGGCCCTTTGTTTTTACAGCGATCGACTGCGAAATCTGCTATACTCAAGTATCCGTTTAAGGATTCTGCGGTTTTCCGGGAAAAACCGGCAGCCCCTTGGGCGCGGGCCAGGGCTGGCGCGGCCCCCAGGCCGAGGAAGGGTTGAGCCGAAAAACAGGGTCGGCCTCGCCGGAGGCCGGGTCGCGGGCGACGACCTTCCAGCCCAAAAGCTCGGCCAGGGATTTTTCCAGTTCCAACGGCGGGGCGTGCCAGCGGGAACGTATGGCCGACAAGGCCGGTTCGCGGCTTTCGCTGGTCAGGGCCGCCACGATGATATAGGCCGAAACGGCCGTCACCGACAAATTCTGTTCAAAAATTTTGGTATCAAGCATAATGTTTCTCGAACCTGAAAAATTGTACGGCCTGCGGGGCCAGACCATCCTGGGCATAAATCCCCCTGTGCTGGATTTCGCCTGGTTCGACCTCTGGGCCAAACCGCTGGGGCTGTTGAACGTGCTGGGGTTCCTCCGCTCACGCGGCAACCGGGTGCATCTATTAGACTGCATGTACGAGGGCCGTGTCAAGCCCATCGGCTCAGGCCGCTGGAAAGTGGCGCAAGAACGCCGCGAAAAGCCCGCGCCCCTGCGGGACATCCCCCGCCATTTCCACCGCTTCGGCCTCAGCCCCGTCGCCGTTGACGAACGCCTGGATCAACTCCCCGCGCCGGACGTCATCCTGGTGACTTCCATCATGACCTATTGGTATGCGGGCGTTTTCGAGACCATCGCCCAGCTTAAGCGGCGTTACCCCAAGACCCCGGTCATCCTGGGCGGCATTTACGCCCTGCTCTGCCCAGAACACGCGGCCCACAGCGGCGCGGATTTTATTGTGGCCGGCAGCGGCCCGGAACTGCCCTTCACGCCGCTCCCCCTCGACCTCTATGAGGAGCCGCAATACGCCGTGCTGAGCGCCTCCCGGGGCTGCCCCCGCCGCTGCGACTACTGCGCCTCGGCCTTGATCGCGCCCCGCTTCCAACCCAAACCCCTGCCCGACATTTTCGCCGACCTGGCCCGCCAAACCGCCGCCGGGCCGGTGACCGACGTCGCCTTCTACGACGACGCGCTCCTGTGGGGCAAAGAGAAACGCTTCCAGCCCCTCTGTGAGCATTTACGCGAAAAGTATCCGCACCTGCGCCTCCACACCCCCAACGGCCTGTCCGTCAACGAGCTGGATCGCCCCACCGCCGAAATTCTGCGCCAAACCGGCTTTGCCACCCTGCGCCTGAGCCTGGAAGGCGTGGGCAAAACGGCGGACGCCGCCGGGGCCCACAAAACCAGCCAGGACAACTACCTGCGGGCCGTGGAAAACCTTCTGGCCGTGGGCTACCAGCCAGACGATCTGGAAACCTACCTGCTGGCGGGCCTCCCCGGCCAAAGCTTAGAGGAAGTGGAACAATCCATCGCCTTCGTAAAATCCGCCGGAGCCCGCCCCAAACTCGGCGAATTTTCCCCCATCCCCGGCACCAAACTCTTCCAAGCCGCCGCCGAAGCCCACCCCATCATCCTCACCGAACCCTTGTGGCACAACAACACCGCCTACGCCCCCTACCTCTCCCGCCACTTTCCCCCCGAAACCTGGCGGCAGCTTAAAGCGTCGTTGTTATAGGATATATGCGGCTACGCAGACGGTGACGATTTAGGGTGCTCCGGTCTATACAATAGCCATGGCACTGGGCTTTTCCAACGTGGCCTATTTCATCAAAGTCCTCCGCAGATACGAAGCAATGACTCCCGCCAAATTCTGCCAAACCCGTGACCGCCACGTTTGATACAGTGTGCAATGCTAAAGAACCTCCCAACGTTCTATCGTGCCAACTCCATCAAATAGGGCGCTAGAACTTTTTCAGTCAAAAGCTTACTTCCGGCATTCGTCAGGTGGGTCTCATCACTGTAAAGCAAGTCACCTGTCTCGGAAAAAACGCGGCATTCCGAACCTGGACAAAAGGCGTCCCAGGTGTTATCAATAAGAGTCACGTTTTTCACTGACCGCAAAAGCTGCACATACTCCACTCCTGTATTCTTCCCATCATTAAAAAGAATATTGCGGTCAAGTTCCCGGCGATGGTTCGCTGCGGCCCGAGACTTAAAAAGAGTGCCGAAAAAAGGTCTGGGTGTATAATCCACCCCACGCCGAGGCAAATGAGGCCAATTCTCGACCAGAAAAACTTTCTTTCCGACCGCAGTCAGTCTGTCAACAGTGGGTTGCAAATCGACATGATTGTACAAGGCTTCCATCGCACGCTGCCGACTGATTATAATAAAAACGTATTTGATCTCGGGACGCTCCAAAACCTCAAAGCAGCGAAGTAAAATTTCTCTATAGCGCTCTTTAAGTTCGCTATTATCTTCCATAGTTTCCCTACCGAATAAAAGCGGCGGGCCGCCTGTCGCTAGCAACAAAGTATTGACCCCTCTGGAAGTATTAAGCTTCTCCACCCCAAAATAAGCTGACCATGCATGGCTGTTGCCAATCAGGGCTACGGTACTCGAGCCGTGCCCCCCGGAGAAGCGACCGAAAAAATCTACCCCTTGTTCATTATAACGCATCCCGGTATACGTCTGCCAAGCGCCATCAAATGCCGGTGTCATGCCATAGTGTGAAGCATGGACTCCGCGTTCCGGCAAGCCTGCCCGAGTATATACATAAACTCCTCCCCAGGCAGCAGTAGCCAGGGCAGCGGCCAAGGCAGCAGTTTTTAGAGTTCTGAACCGCAGACCGAACCGGAAAGGGCGTTCCACCAGTTTATACGTTAGTCCTGCCAGCACTAAAGCAATAATGGCTCCCAGGATGCGAATATCACAGTCGGGCGGACCGCCGCTTAAGATGCGCGTATAGGAAAGAATCGGCCAGTGCCATAAATACAAGGGATAGCTGATGAGCCCGATGGCCACAGCCGGACGCCTAGACAGCAGATATCTGTTGAAAAAACCTTTTTGACCTGCAACGAGAATCATGAATGCCCCCGCCACAGGGATGACGGCCCAATGGCCTGGCCAAGTGGGCCGTTCTTTGAATGTGAAGATGGTCAGGCCCACGATGATAATACCCAGGGCGGACAGCAGATGGGCGAGGCTATTCTCACAGTTTTTAGATATCAGCCTTGCCAGGAGACCATCAATTTTTAGCGTTACCCGGCGTAGCCGGGAGGTAACCGCAACCCGAGTGCAAGCGGCCAAAAATGCTCCGGCCAAAAGCTCCCAAAAGCGAGCCAAAGGCGAATAAAAATCCGCTACAGTATCCTCATGTGCCAGATGGAGGTTATACGCCAGCGAGACCGTCAGGAGCAAGGCGATGAAAAGACCAATTCTAATCCCGCTTTTCCAGGCTCCAAATAGGAGAAAAGGAAACACTATGTAGAACTGTTCCTCAATACCCAGGCTCCAGAGGTGCAGCAGAGGCTTGGTCGCCGCTTCAGCGTCAAAATATCCACTTTCCCGCCAATATAAAATGTTAGAAATGAAACCGGCCCCACCAGCCGTGTGTTTGCCTAGGGCTTCGAATTCCTCGGGAAATAGCGTCAGCCAGCCGATGGCCACAACGAAGGCAAGAACCAG
>JAITVE010000023.1 GCA_031285975.1 Candidatus Adiutrix sp.
GGCGACCGTGTAGCGGCGCCACAACTCGCCTGAACGGCTCAGACAAGCGGCGTCGCGGTGGCGACGGGAGAAGAGGGCGGCGGCTAGCAAACAGTGGCTATCGTGTAGCGCCGCCACAACTCGGCTGAACGCCTCAAACAAGTGGCGGCGCGGTTGCGGTGGGGAAGAGGGCAGCGGTGGAAGAGAGCGGGGCGTTTTTCGCAATGAACTCTTTCATTATATTTAGTTATAACCAGCTTGTAAGCTGTCAGGGTTTAGGATATAATATCTGGATGTCGGAAGGATACGAAGGTAACGGGATGGGTAAAAAGAGGATTCACGAATTAGCCAAGGAACTGTCGCTGAGCAGCGCCGACCTGATTCAGAAAATTGTGGAATGGAATTTAATGCCGGGCGCTAAACTGGTGGCTTCCAGCGGGATTGAGGATTATCTGGCCGACGACATCAGCCGCCGCCTCAATGCCCCCAATAGCGGCGACTCCGCCCCCCAGGTGGTGCGCCGCCGCAAAAAAACGTCCGATTCCCAGCCGACCGAAACTGATGTTGAATCGTCCGCCGATGTCCAGGCCGCCAATAGTCAGGCCGCCGACAGCCCGTCTGCCGCTGTCCAGGCCGCTGACGCTCCTGCGGCTGAGGCCCCGGTTGCGGATGTTCCGTCCGCCGAAGCTCCGGCAGCCGCCGAGCCCCCGGCCCCCCAGAAAACCGCCGAAGCCGTCCCGGCAGCCCCTCCGGCCTCCGAACCGGCCCGCTCCGCCCCCAGGGCGGCGGCCATTGCCTCCACCCCCTCCACCTCTAAGGACGCCAGGAAGAACGTGCCCGCTACGGTTATCGGCCGAGTCCGTGAGCCTATGACTCAGCCGGATTTTAAGAAGTTAGTCCCCGCCGCCCCGTCGGCTCCCGAGCCCCCCAGATTTGCCGCTCCCCGGCCCGCCGCCGCCGCGCCCGCTGCCCCGGTTCGCCCGGCCGCCGCGCCGGAAGCCAAGGCCCCGGCGGAGCCCGCCAAAGTTGCGGAGCAGGCCGCCAAGCCCGTGGAGGCCGCCGCCAAACCGGCGATTGCGCCCCGGAAAATTACCCGTGAACTGGGCGATCCCCCGGCTAAAATCATCAGCCCCCCCCGGCCCGGCTTTGACGCGGCCAAGGTGGTGGGCAGCAAGCCCAACTGGAAGGAAGCGCCGCCGAGCGCTCCCGGCCGCCGCCCCTATGTGAGCGGCCAGGGCCAGGAAGGCCGCGACAAAACCGAGTGGCCCCGCCGTGGCGCGGCCCCGGCCGACGGTGCCCCCAGGCCGCCGCGCACCCCCGATTTCCGCCGTCCCGACCCGGCCGCCGCAGCCCCGGCTCCCGAGGCCGATACCACCCGCCGCCGTGGGGACAAGAAGAAAAAGTCCGGCTCCGGCCGCTTTGACTCTGACGACAACGCCGGGAAGAACAGCCGCCGCCGCGATGTGGTGGAGCGCACTGACCTCTATTCCGACGGCGACTGGGAACGCGTGCGCCGCCGCGGCAAGAATGTCAAGAAATTGAAGGCCAAAACCGAGCTCACCGTGCCGAAGGCCATCAAGCGCCGCATCAAGGTCGATGAGGTCATCACCGTGTCCGAATTGGCCCACCGCCTGTCGGTCAAGGCTGGGGACATCATCAAAAAGCTGATGGCCCTTGGGGTTATGGCCAGTCTGAACCAGGCGTTGGATTTCGACACCGCCACCCTGGTGGCTTCCGAATTCGGCTATGAAGTGGACAAGTCGGCCTTCGACGAGGAAAACATCCTCCAGGTGGAGTACGGCCAGGCCTCGCCGGTGACCCTGCGTCCGCCGGTGGTGACCATTATGGGTCACGTTGACCACGGCAAAACCTCTTTGCTGGACTACATCCGCAAAACCAACATCCAGAGCGGCGAGGCCGGGGGCATCACCCAGCACATCGGCGCCTACCACGTCAGCGCCGGGGGCCGGAACATCACCTTCCTCGACACCCCCGGTCACGAGGCCTTCACCGCCATGCGTTCGCGCGGGGCCCAGGTCACGGACATCGTCATCCTCATCGTGGCCGCCGACGACGGCCTCATGCCCCAGACCCGTGAAGCCGCCGACCACGCCAAGGCCGCCGGGGTGCCCATCATCGTGGCCATCAACAAGGTGGACAAACCCCAGGCCGACCCCGAGCGGGTGCGCCGGGAAATGATGGAAATCGGCCTGGTGGCCGAAGCCTGGGGCGGGGACACTGTTTTTGTGGAAATTTCGGCCAAAACCGGTCAGGGCGTGGCTGAACTTTTGGACATGATCCTCCTTCAGGCCGACCTTCTGGAGCTCAAGGCCCGGCACGATGGCCCGGCCCGGGGCCGCATCATCGAAGCCCGCCTGGATAAGGGGCGCGGCCCGGAGGCCACCGTGCTGGTGCAGGAAGGTTTGCTGAAACAGGGCGACGCTTACGTGTGCGGCGTGTTCCACGGCCGCATCCGGGCCATGCTGGACGACCAGGGCGTGCGGGTGGCCGAGGCCGGCCCGGCTATCCCCGTGGAAGTTCAGGGCATTACGGGCGTGCCCCAGGCCGGCGATGAGTTCATCGTGCTGGAAGACGAAAAGCAGGCCCGCCAGATCAGCCAGCACCGCCTCCTGAAACAGCGGGAAAGCGAACTGACCCAAACCTCCAAGCTCACCTTGGAAAACCTCTTTGACAACATCAAGGCGGGCGCGGTCAAGGGCCTGAACCTCATCGTCAAAACTGACGTCCAGGGTTCTCTGGAAGCCATCACCGAATCGGTGATGAAGCTCTCCACCTCGGAGATGAAAATCAGCATCATCCACCAGTCCACCGGCTCGGTGTCTGAGACCGATATCCTCCTGGCTTCGGCCTCCAACGCCCTCATCGTCTGCTTCGGCGTGCGCCCCTCCACTAAAGTGCAGGAAATGGCCGACGCCGAGCACATCCAGATCCGCTACTACGACGTCATCTATAAACTTATGGACGACATCAAGGAAGCTATGGCCGGTCTCCTCGACCCGGTCAAGAGCGAAAAGGTGCTGGGCCGCGCCGAAGTGCGCCAGACCTTCATGGTCACCAAGGTGGGCCTCATCGCCGGGTCGTATGTGCTGGACGGCAAAATCCTGCGCGGGGCCCGGGCGCGCCTCCTGCGCGACAGCGTGGTGGTGCACGACGGCCGCATTTCGTCCCTCAAGCGTTTGAAGGACGACGTGCGGGAAGTGGCCTCGGGCTATGAGTGCGGCATCGGCTTTGACGGCTATAACGACGTCAAAATCGGCGACCACATCGAGGCCTACCAGATTGAGGAAACCGCGGCCACCGTGGAACTCATTGACGAAGCCGTGGCCCGCGCCGCCAAAGACCGCGCCGCCGCCGAACGGGCCGCCGAAAAAGCCAAGGCTGAGGCGGAAACCGGCAACTGATGACGGCGCAGCGCCGCCGGAATGGTGTGCCATGCACGCAGGCATGATGGAAGTCACCTTGAGGCTGGAAGGCAACGCCAGCCTCAAGGGCAAGCGCAAGGTGGTCAAGAGCATTTTGGGGCGGGTCAAGGCCCGCTTCAATGTGGCCGCCTCCGAGGTCGGCGGCCAGGACGTATATGAACTGGCCGTTCTCGGCTTTGCGGTCTGCGGGCCTGACCGGCGCATTCTCAACACCGTCCTCGACAATATCCTCGATTTCATCGAAGACAACGCCGACGCCGAAGTGGTTGATTCCGAAATGGAATTTGATCTCTTCTTCGGCGCTCCATAAATAAGTAGATAACCCATGAGTCAACGCCGTCTGGAAAAAATGAACGGGCTTCTGAAGGAGACCATCGCGGGCCTCCTGTTGTCCAAAAGCAAAGACCCCCGCCTGAAAGCGGTCAACGTCACCGGGGTCAAGGTGACGGCTGACCTCAAAAAGGCCGTGGTGTTCTACAGCGTTATGGGCAGCGAAGAGGAAAAGAAGGCCGTTCACGCCGTCCTGGTCAAGGCCGCCGGGTTCGTGCGGACGGCGGTGGGCGACGCGCTGCAACTGAAGCATTCGCCCGAGATAAAATTCGAATTTGACCGCAACCTCGAATATGCCCAGCATATCAACGACGTCTTGAAAGGCCTGGCCATCTCCCCGGAGACCGGGCCCGAAAGTAGCCGCCATGACTGAGGAATTTTTAAAACTGCTTGGCGGCGCCAAAAGCGTTGTCATCTTTTCTCACCACAACCCGGACGGCGACGCTCTGGGCTCTTCGGCCGGGCTGGCCCTGAGCCTGAACTGCTGCGGGGTGAAGGCCGCCGTTCATGTGGCCGGAACCTGGTCGGAGCACCTGGGCTTTCTGCTGGAAGGCGTTGAGACGGACGAGGCGCTGGCCGACCCCTCCCGCTATGACGCGGCCGTGCTTCTGGACTGCCGCAGCTTTGACCGCCTGGGCCCCGAAGGCCCGGAAGTGGCCGCCAAAATGGCGGGCATTCCCCTGGCGGTGGTGGATCACCATCTGTTGAGCGAAGGCGAAATAATTCCCGGCACCTGGCTGGTGCGGCCCGAGGCCGGGTCCACCGGTGAAATGATTTGGGGCGTGCTGAAACGGCTGGAACGCACGCCCCCCCCGGCGGCGGTGCGGGCCTTGCTCGTGGCCATGGCGACGGACACCGGCTTTTTCACCCAGTCCAACACCACCCCCGCCGCCCTGCGGGCCGCCGCCGAGTTGGTGGAACTGGGGGGCGATTTGGAAGAAGTGCGCCGCCTGGTCAGCGGGGCGCGTCCCCTCCGGGCCTTGAAGCTCAAGGGCGCGGTGCTGACCTCCCTGGATGTGCGGCTGGACGGGCGGCTGGCCATTATGCGCGTCACTCCGGAAATGCTTTTGGAAACCGGGGCCCTGATGTCCGACACGGAAAATTTCGTGGAACTGGGCCGGGATGTGGCCGGGGTGATGATGTCCGTGCTGGTGAAGGATTCCGGTCGGGGCGCGGGCACGGTGCGGGTCAGCCTGCGCAGCCGCAAGGGCGTTGACGCGCAAGGGCTGGCCCAGCTTTTCGGCGGCGGCGGCCACCGCCAGGCGGCGGCCTATAACGACCCCGCCGCCGTTGACGCGGCCGGGGCCATTGAGAATTTGCTGGCCAGGGTTGACGCCTTTTTATGACGGCTGGCAAAAACGCCGTCCGGAACGGCCTCTTATTGATTGACAAGCCCGCTGGCTGGACAAGCCACGATGTGGTGGCCAAAGTGCGGCGGCTGGCCGGGCAGAAACGGGTGGGGCACACCGGCACCCTTGACCCCATGGCCACCGGCCTGATGGCCGTGCTCCTGGGCCAGGCCACCCGGCTGGA
>JAITVE010000078.1 GCA_031285975.1 Candidatus Adiutrix sp.
GTTGATATTGATGAGGGGCCCGCCGGAGTTGCCGGGGTTGATGGAGGCGTCGGTCTGGATGAGGTCGCTGAGGGTCTCGCCGTCGGCGGAATTGATGGTGCGGCCCGTGGCGCTGACCACGCCGGTGGTGACGGTGTGGGACAGGAGGAAGGGGTTGCCGATGGCGATAACCGTTTCGCCGATCATCAGGTCGTCGCTGCGGCCCAGCGTGAGGGCCGGGAGGGGTTTGGCGCTTTTGACCCGCAGCACGGCCAGGTCGAAGCGGGCGTCGGCCCCGACGATTTCGGCGGGCAGTTCCCGGCCGTCGGTGAGGGTCACGGTGATGGCCGTTGCGCCCCGCACCACGTGTTCGTTGGTCACCACCAGGCCTTTGGCCCCGTCAATGATGACCCCGGAGCCTGAAGTGGTGCTGGGGCGGCGGCGGCGCTGGGGGAATTCCCCGAAAAAGCGGTCGAAAAATTCATCGTGGAAAGGGTCGCGCCTATATTGCGGCCCGCGCCCGTCGTCCAGCCGCACATCGAGGCTGACCACGGCGGGCAGGGCCTTTTCAATCACCGCCACCAGGGGCGTGCGGCGGCCCTCCCGCCCCGGCGCGCCGGGCCGCAGCGGCTCGTAGGCGGAGGTATCCCCCAGGGCCGGAGCGGCCCAGGCCATCAGGAGAAAAAAAGCGGCCAGCTTAAGATTTTTCACCGTATCACCCCGGCCAATTATAAAATTTCGCCCCGCAGGCGGGCGATCCGCTCTTCCAGGGGCGGATGGGTGGAGAAGAGGTTGCCCAGGGAGCGGGCGGAGAGGGGATTGACGATATACATGTGGGCCGTGTTGGGCGCGGCTTCCAGGGGGGCCTGGCTGGAGCGGCCCAGCTTTTCCAGGGCCGAGGCCAGGCCGTAGGGCGTACCGGCCACGTCGGCCCCGCCGTCGTCGGCCAAATATTCCCGCGAGCGGGAAATGGCCGCCTGGATGAGCATGGCCGCGATGGGGGCCAGAATGGCCAGCACAAGCGCGGCAATGGGGTTGCTCCCGCCCTCCTGGTCGCGGTTGCCGAGGAACATGAAGCTGAACTTGGCGATGTTGGCCAAAAGCATAATAACCCCGGCCAGCACGGCGGCCACCGAGCCCACCAGAATGTCCCGGTTTTTGATGTGGGTCAGTTCGTGGGCCAGCACCCCGGCCAGTTCCTCCCGGTTCATGATGGACAGTAAACCCGAGGTCACGGCCACCACGCCGTGGGCCGGGTCGCGGCCCGTGGCAAAGGCGTTGGGGGCCTGGTCTTCCACAATGGCCACCCGGGGCATGGGCAGTTCGGCCCGCTCGGCCAGGTGGGCCACCAGTTCATAGAGTTCCGGGGCTTCTTCCGGGCCCACCACTTTGGCCCTGGTTTGGGCCAGCACCATATCGGCTGAAAACCACCAGGCCCCCAGATTCATGACCATGGCCAGAACAAAGGCCACTTTCAGGCCGGAACTCCCGCCGAAAGCCTGGCCGAAAAACATGACGATAGCGGTCATCAAGACCAAGAGGCCCACGGTGCGGGCCTGATTGTGCAATTTATTGGGATACATGGGATTCCCCTTAGAAGTAGGCCTTAATGGCCTGATAATTGGCGGCCACGTTCGCCGCCCCGACCACCGCCGGGCCGTGGCCCGGCAGAATGATGTCCACATCTTTGAGGGCGGCCAGCTTGGCCACGCTGGCGGCCAAGGCCTGGAAATCGCCGCCCGCGAAATCGCTGCGCCCCACCGAGCGGGCGAAAATCACGTCCCCGGTGATGAGAACTTTCGCTTCCGGCCAATGGAGGCACAGGCTGCCGGGGGTGTGCCCGGGGGCCTGGCAGAGGTGGACGGTTTTGTCGCCCAAATCCAGCGGGCCTTCGGTCAGCACGCGGCTGATGGAGCCCCTGGGGCAGTCCAGGCCCATCCAGGGAAAAAAGTCCCGCCCGGGCCCGTTTAAAAAATCCAGTTCCGCTTCGCTCATGGCCTGCACGGCGTTGTAGTCGAATTCCAAAATCTCCCCGGCCTCCATATGGTCGGGGTGGCAGTGGGTGTGGAGCACCAGGCTGATGTCGGCCGGGTTCAGGCCGTCGTCCTCGATTTTGGCCTTCAATTCCGGCCACAGGTGCTTGTGGCCGGGGTCGATGAGCACTTTTTCCGGGCCGTCCAAAATAACGGTGTTGCAATTGTTTTCCACCATGGAGGTGAAGGGGTAAAAATAAACGGACGGCGCGATCTGCATAAAAATCTCCTGAGTCGAAAATATTCACTATAGATATATAAAGCCTCCAGGGCTTCTAGTCAAGCCGGGGCTCTTTACAGACGGGCGGGCCTTGCGGTAGAGTATGAGAAATCAAGCGCGTCGCAAAGGGAAGGGACGAAACATGGCCAAAGCAGCAGTGATAATTTTCACGCCGGGCGAAGAAGAAAAACGGGCCCTGGACGAGACCCTGGCCGAAACAGAGTTCGACAGCTTCACGCCCCGCGTGCTGGCCGCCGGTTCCGGGCGGGAGCGCGGCAAAGCCGCCGTAACCGCCGCGCTGGCCCCGCTGGCGGAGGCTTCCAAGCCATTGATGCTCATTGGCGCGGGCCCCTGCCGCCCGCTGGCCGGGGGCCTGAAACCCGGCGAGGCGGCGGCCTCCGCCTCGGTTCTGGCAACAACGGGGGCGGAAAAGGGGCGGCTGGTGGAATCCGCCGCCCCCCTGACCCGTGCCGTGCTCGACCGCCTGGCCGCCAAAGGTTTCCGGCCGGGCGCCCTTTTGGAAGACAGCCCCGGAGCCGCCCCCGCCAATTGCCTGGCGGCGGATACCGAATCCGCCGGAATCGCCCTGGCGGCCACGGAAATTTCGCCGGACATCCCCTGGCTCAACCTCCGCCTGGCCCCGGAAATTTTTGGCCAGTCCCCGGAAGAATATCTAGAGGCCCTGGGCCTCAAGCTCCTGGTCACCCTGAGCACCCTCGACCGCACCCCGCCCCCCTCGGCCTGCTCCGGCTGCCGCAACCCCTGCGGGATTTTTAAATAAACGCAAAAAAGCCCGAAGGGCGAACCTTCGGGCTTTTGGCAAGGCGGCGGTTAGCCCCTGGGCGTCCGGCGGGCGCGGCGGGCCATGGCCTTACGCAGACGGCGCTTGGATTCGCGTTCCTTGCGCTTGCGGCGTTCACTGGGTTTTTCATAGGCTTTTTTGCTTTTCAACTGCTTCAAAAGCCCGTCGCGGGCGATTTTGCGCTTCAGGGCCTTAATAGCCTGTTCCACGTCATTATCGCGCACGGAAACTTCAATACCAGTCTGATTGCTGCTCACTAGGATATCACCTGCCGATCTGTCGTAAAAATCGCGGCGGCCAAATCTCCCGGATTGGGCCGCACTCTCCTATATATTGAAATTTTCACCCTATGTCAAGTTTTTATTCACATCCGCACCCGGAACCACCGGCGGCGGCCCCGCTTCAAAGCGTCCACCCCGCGTGGCGGCCAACCCCGTCAGGCCGGCAAGGCCCTCGTCAACGGGCTCAGCGGCCCGCTCCGAATAATTCTTCGCGCAGAAGTTGAATCAAAGCGCGTTTTACAGTAATATAGGCTAAAACACCTGCCGAAGAGAGAGGCCGATATGTTGAAGCTTTTTTGTATCCCGGGCCGCGTGTTGGCTAAACTTTTTTTCAGGGAAAGAAAGCGTTCCTATCGCAGCGTTCGCGGGCGGCCCAGCTATGGGCCGGGGACGGTGCTGCTGTCGCTGATCGTCTGGCTGGCCCTGGCGGGCGGCGTGCTGTACGCCGTCGATAAAGCGGGCCTTTTGGAACGCGCTCTGGACGCCGGAGTCGGGGCCGCCCAGAACGCCGGGGATACCCCCGATACGCCAGAGCCCAATCCCGTGACGGAACCCGCTCCGTTGCCGCCGACCTCCGGCAGCGCTACGGGCGATCTGACCGCTGGCGGCCAGGGGCCCGCCACCTTGCCCGCCGCCAGCACCAGCCCGGCCGGCACGGCCGCCGCCCCGGCGGTGGAAATTGAGCAGTGGCTGGTGATACTCCACACCATCCCCAAAAGCTCCCGCGACGAGGCCGAGCGCCGCCGCTCGCAGTATCACGCCAAGGGCCTGGCTGTGGATATCCTGGATACGGACGCTTTTCACCGCCTGAAAAAAGGCAGTTGGATCATCGCCCTGGGGCCCTTCGAAAACCGGGCCGAGGCCCTCCTGGCCGCTGACAAGGCCAAGGAACTCGCGCCGGGCCTGATGATACGCCGGGGCCTGTGACCGGGTGGCGTTCGTCAAAAAATAGTGCTATACTGGCATGAATTGCGGCACCGAATGCCGACCGTTAGAACCGCCCCCATATGGGGCTGTTCGTCGTTTGGGGGCCGGAGAAACGGAGACGCAGTCGCAGGTATGAGGCCGTCTATGAAACAGGATATGCCGTTGAACGAACGCGGAGCGGGGGCCGGGACGCAAAAAACCGGGGCGGCCCGGGTCTCCATCATTTCCAATATAAGCCTGGTGCTGCTCAAGCTCCTGGCCGGGCTCTGGACGGGCTCGGTGGCCATTCTTTCGGAAGCCATTCACTCGGCTATGGATTTGCTGGCCGCCGTCATGGCCTATGTCTCGGTGCGGGTGGCCGACAAACCGGCGGATTTTCAGCACCCTTACGGCCACGGCAAGGCCGAGCACCTGGCCGCCCTGTTCGAGGGAGTCTTGATAGTTGTGGCCGGGGCCTTGATTATAAGGCAGGCGGCGCGGGGCTTCGCCGCCCCCGAGCCGCTGCCCGAGCCGGGCTGGGGGGCGCTGGTGATGCTGGTCTCGGCGGCGGTGAATATCGCGGTCTCCCGCTTCCTGTTCCGGGTGGGCCGCGAAACCGATTCCTCCGCCCTGATTGCCGACGCCTGGCATTTGCGCACCGACGTCTATACCTCGCTGGGCGTTTTCGCGGCCCTGGGCGGCATTCTGCTGGGGCGGCTATTGGCCCCGGAACTGCCCCTGGCCGTGCTCGACCCCCTGTGCGCCGCGCTGGTGGCCCTGTTGATTTTGAAGGCCGGGGTCAGCCTGTGCTGGGAAGCCATGGCCCAGCTTTTGGATCACAGCCTGACCCCGCAGGAACTGGCCCTGGTTCAGAGCCACATTCAGCAATACGCGCCGGGAATCAAGGGCTATGGGGCCGTCAAAACCCGGCGGTCGGGCTCCTGCCGGGTGGTGTACATGGAACTTTTGGTGGACGGCGACATGCCCGTGGAGCAAGCCCACGCCCTGGGAGAACGGGTGGCGGAAAGCATCCGCGAACATTTTCCCGATTCCCAGATATCCTTTCACCTGGAACCTTTTTCGCTAAAGGCAACGGGGCCTGATTCTGAATAACACGCCGGAGCCACAAAAAAACCGGGAGCCCGCCAGCGGACTCCCGGTTTTTTTGCGTTATGACCGTCAGTCGTTGCTGCGGCCGAAAAGGCGCAGCAGGAGCAGGAAGAGGTTGATGAAATCGAGGTACAGATTCAACGCGCCCATGATGACCACCCGGCTTTCCTCATCGGCGTCGCCGGAGAGGGCGGTGGCGTGAATGACGCGCAGTTTTTGGTGGTCATAAGCGGTCAAACCCGCGAACAGCAGAACGCCGATGACGCAGATGGCCAGGTCGGCCGCGCTGCTGTGCACGAACATGTTGACCACGGAGGCGATGATGATGCCCACCAGCCCCATGAACAGGAAGCTGCCCCAAGCCTGGAGGGAACGCTTGGTCACCATGCCGTAGACGGCCATGGCCCCATAAATCCCGGCCGTGGAAATGAAGGCCTTGAAAATGACCACTGGGGGATAGACGCGTCCGATAACCGAAAATGTGACTCCGGTTAGTGCCGCATAAACCATAAACAAAACCTTGGCAGTTGAGGGAGCCAAAGTATTTATCCGGGCGCTGAGGTAGAACACCACACCCAGTTCGACAATAGCGGCGCCGATTAGCGCAAAACGATTAGTTTTGATAAAATTCATCCAAGCATCAGACAGCCCAAAAACAAAAGCCAAACCGGCGGTGACGGCCAGCCCGGCGAACATCCAGACATAGATGCGCTGGAAAAAGAGGGCTTCGGAAGACGCGGCCGCGACGGCCATCGACCCCTGCTGGTTGGGGCTATAGTTGGTAAAATCCTGCATGAGATTGGCTCCTCCTGGTAATCTCACCGCCGCCCGCCTCACAGAAAGAAGCCGGTCAGCAGAGTATGACGCGTACATGACAAATTCTCTTGTACCAATATAGTCATATCCCCAACAAAAATCAAGCGGCAGATGATGACTTTTCGGGGCGCATCACCCGAGTCAACGGAACCACCCCTTCAAGGCAGGGCAACCTCATTTGGAAAAGGGCGCGCCTAAAAAACAGGAGAGTAGTTGCATAGAGTCCTTGCGCTGATTATATTTAATTATGCATTAAAGATAAACTTTTAAATATAGTCAGT
>JAITVE010000141.1 GCA_031285975.1 Candidatus Adiutrix sp.
ACGGCCACAAAGCCGGTGTTGTTGATGGTGCGGTATTCCATCACCGGGCCGAGCTTTTCCGGCGAGCGCAGCAGCGCGGCGGTGAAGACCGGGCGGGCCAGGGGTTGCACGCCCGGCCAGCCCAACTCGGGCACGGCCCGGCCGTCCTTATAGGCCTCCACCTGTTCCAGGAAGGGCAGGGTGGTGAAAATGGCGGGCCGCTCCGGGCCGCCGTCCTGAAACACGCCCACAATGTCCAGCGTGGTTTCGGCCTGTTCTATTTTAGAGCCCAGGATTTTTTTCACCGCCACCCGCAGCTTCGCGCCCGGCGCGGCCCCCAGGGCCTCGGCGGCGGGAGCGGAGAGCACGGCCTGGCCCTCGCCCGGTATGGGAAGGCGGAAGGTGGCCAGCCACACGTCTCCCGGCCCGCTGGGGATAACGTCCAGGTTCACCGGCGCGGCGGCGGATGAATCCGGGTAGGCGTCCAGCCCGGCGGACATCTGGCGGGTGTAGGGGATGACGAAAGCCACCCCCGGCCAGGCCCGCACGTCGGCGAACCAGTCCTGCTCATAGGGGCGGCTGGTGAGGGGGCGCATCTCCCGGTTTTTGGGGTCTTCCAGAAGGCGGTAGCGGAAGGTTTCAATGGTGCCGAATTTGAGGCCGAACAAAATCAACAGCGGCGCGAGAATCGAGGCGATGGCCAAAATCATGCACAGCGACAGCAGCCACTCGTGCCGCAAATCGGCCAGCACCAGCCGCCAAATCAGGGCAAAAGGTTTTCGCCCGCTTTTCCGTGCCTCAGCCATCGGCGCTCACCTCCGTCAGGGTCGAGACTGTGTGGCGGGCGTTGAGCCGCTGCATTTTGAAGCTGACGAAGCGGTCGGCCAGGGGGCGCACCAGTTCCAGATCGTGGGTCACCACCACCAGCCCCCGGCCGGAGCGGGAGGTGAGGTCGCGGAACAGGCCGCTGATTTCCCGCGCCGTGGGGTAATCCACCGCCGCTGTGGGTTCGTCGGCCAGCACCAGCTTGGGGTTGTGAATCAAGGCCCGGGCGATGGCCGCCCGTTGCCGCTGCCCGCCGGAAAGGTGGCCGGGCTTTTTGCTCAACTGGTCGGCAATGCCCAGCCGCTCGGCCAGCTTTTTGAGGCGGCGGGCCGCGAAATCCCCGCCCAGGCGGTTGAGCCGGGCCGGGAGCAAAATATTGTCGGCAATGCTCAGATAGGGCAGCAAACCGCCGGATTGGAGCACGTAGCCCAACTCGCTCCGCCGCAAATCGGCGGCCCGGTTTTCCGATAAACTGCCCAGGTCAATGCCCCCGGCGGTGGAGAAAAAGCTATACAATTCATAGTCTGTGGGCTTGAGCACCAAGCCCAGGAAGTCCAGGAGGGTTGATTTGCCGCAGCCGCTGGGGCCGACCACGGCCAGGAACTCTCCCGCCCGGATTTCCAGGCGGGGCACCCGCAGTTCAAAGGTGACCCCGCCTTTCTCCCGGATTTTCCGCACATTTTTCAGTTCCAGCAAAATTTGCCCGCGCCCCGGCGAAGCCGCGCGCCGCGAAGGCCCGGCGGCCTGGCTGGGGGCGGGCTGGCGGGCGTCCACCGTCAAGGCAAAAGCTCCAGCGGCAGGGGGTAGACCATTTCGTCGGCTTCGGCCCCTTCATTTAAGGCGATCCAGCGCTCGGGCTCGTCGTGGATGCTCTGGTAGGCTTTGACGTTGGCTTCCAGGGCGCTGATGAAGTTGTCCTGCTCGTCGGACGACAGGCTGTTCCACAGCTCGTTGTTCATGGCCATCAGGCGGCTCTGGTACGGCAGGCCGTCGAGGAACTCGGGCACCAGCCCGCTCTCCTGGATGCTGGCGGCGTCGGCCAGCTTGTCCGGGTCGCGCACCACGATGGAGGAGGCGGCTTTCATGGAGGTGAAAAAGTCGTCGCCGCTGATGGAACTGCGCCGCCCGGCCTCGATAACCCCGGCCAAGAGGCCGCGCAGGCTGTCCAACTGCCGCTTGTTGATGAGCAAACGCACTTCCAGGCTGGACTTGCTGGAATCAATGAGGTCTTTGTCCATAACCCAGGCCACGATGTCGCGCGGGGGCTGGGCCTCGGTTTCCGAGCCCAGCCAGTCCACCATCGCCGCCTGGAGACTGTTTTCAATGACGGCCATCGCCTCTTTTTCTTTGTCCGTGGTGGCGACTTCTTCCATGTCGTCTTCAAGCAGGGCGGCCAGTTCGCCGCTCATGGGCTGAGCCGGGGCGGCGGCTTGCGGGGCGGCTGTGGCCGAGGCGGCGGCTGCCGGAGCGGTGGTCACCGCCGGGGCTTGCGTCAACGCCAGGGCATTCTGAATCAAGGCCACGGACGGATTCAGAATCAGTTCAACGGCCCGGCTGAACCCTTCCGGTTCCGCAACGGTGACATCAATATACGCCGCTTCTTCCACGCCCTTGTTCTGGGCCAGAACCCTAAACTGATCCTCAGCTATGCGCTGGTAACGCCGGGCTCCGTTGGGCCGGATCTGCACGGCGAACATGCTCACTTTTTTCTCGCTGAGTTCCACCCGCAGGGCTTCCGCGTTCTTGCCCGAGAGGTTCCAGTCGTGGCCCATTTCGTGGCCGGGGGCGTCGCCCACCAGCACCATGATGCGCAGGGAGTTGGGCCGCCAGGCGGTGGAATAGAGCGCGTCGTTGACCCCGGAGAACATGTCTTCGGGAAAGTCCACGGAATCGACCTGGGTGTCCTTGACCTGGCCCATGGTGGCCAGAAAGTCGCTGATGGACTGGAGTTCCGGCGTGAAATTTTTGGTGTCGTATTCAATGGCCGGGATGTCCGCCACCGGGTCGCGGTAGCCCCACACGCCGAATTTCAGCCGCTGGTTGATTTCCGGGTTGGCGGCAATGCGGTTTGACGCGTCGGCAATGAGGGCCGTGACCCGCTCAATGTAGGGGCCCATGCTCAGGGTGGTGTCGATGACCCAGACGAAATCTATGGCCAGGTCTTCGCCCTTCTGCTGCACGGCCTGGTCGGGGGTGATGGTGGCCGCGTCCAGAAAGGCCGCGTTGGTGCGGATGTCGCTCTTTTCACGGGCCTTTTCGCCGCCCGCCGTGACCGCCGCCAGTTCCAGAAGGCGGCCCGGACGGTTGTCAATTTCCACGGCCTTGAAATCCAGGATGGGCAGCAGGTAGAAATTTTTGCTCCAGTCCACCGCCAGCTTGGGCTCCACGGACAGCACCGGAAAATCGGCGGCGATGTTCTTGCTCTCGATAGCGTCATACAATTGCTGCACCCTGGCCCCCCGCTCCTCGGCGCTTTGCTGGATTAAATTTTCCAGGGGTTTTGAGCCGTCGAACATCAGCACCGGCGAGCGGTCGTGGGGGTTGGTGTAGGCCAGGCACATGGTCTGCTTCCACTCAAACACGTCGTCGGCTTTCAGCCAGCCGGCGGTTTGGCCTTTGTCGTCCAGGCCCACCTCATACCAGCCCTGGCCCAGGGCCGCCTGTTCGCCCACTGGGCGGGTGTAGACGAAAAAGTTTGAGAAGGCGGGCAGATTCCCCTGCACCACCGCCGATTTCTCGTCCGCCGCCTGATACAGGCTGCTCATGGGCCGGGTGAGCACCCGCAGGGGCAGGGCGCTTTTGCCCTCAACCATCACCGGCGTGCGCGCCGCGCCATCGGGAGCGTTTTCCTGGGCTTGGGCCGGGCCGCTGAAATTAAAGCCCGCCATGAGGCCGAAGAGTACCAGGCAGAGTAATTTTTTCATAAGAACCATCCTTTGGAGTTTTTATGGAGCCGGTTCGCGTATTTTTATGACGGAAACAACCTCGTTGTTGCCGTTTGCATCAACGGTATAGGTAACTTCGCAGACGTCGCGGTTGGCGCAGGTGTTCATGATTTGCTGCGCGCTGTCGGTCATATTGGGAAACACCAGCGGCTCGCCGCCATTTTCAGGCCACACCGAAGTCTGCCCCGAGGCCGTGAAGCCGAAACTCACTTCGCCGCGAATGGTGAGCGCCTCATCCGCCGCGTGCCCGACCGCCGTTCCCATGAGGGAACAGGCCAGGAATGCGCCCGCCATCAGCATGACCGGGCTGTATGCCAGGAACGGCTGTCGCCGCAACACTATTGTAGAAAGAGAGAGTGTGAGAAACAGAAATGACGCAATCAGGGGAATTAAGGGAAAAAAGGCCAAAGCCAAGCCGCACCAAAAAGCTCTGGTACAAGTAAGCCATCGCCGGTCAATCCAGGCTATAATCGAAGAAAAATCCATACAGCAATACCGCAACATCGTTTGTGCCATGAACCAAAGCAACGATATAACTCTATAATAATACTAGCCTAAAATAAAGTCTGTGGCAAGCGATAATAATTCTTAGGCAACGGGGCGTTCTTCATCGGCGGAGGGCTCCCCGGCGCGGGCCGCGCCTTTGCCCACCAGCACAATGCTGAGTTCGTACAAGAGCAGCATGGGCGCGGCCAGGAAGCACTGGCTGATCGCGTCCGGCGGGGTGAGGACGGCGGCGACGATGAAGATGATGAGAACGCCGTAACGCCGCCCGCGCCGCAGCATGGGCGCGTCCACCAGCCCCAGGCGGCCGCAGAACACCAGGCCCAGGGGCATCTGGAAGACCAGCCCGAAGGCCAGGATGAAGGTCAGGGACAGGGAGAGATATTGATTCACGGCGGGCATGGGGGCCAAAAGCGCCCCGCCCTGATCCAGGAAAAAGCGGAAGCTCAGGGGCATCACCAAAAAATAGGCAAAGGCCGCCCCCACCAAGAGCAGCGCGGTGGCCGCCCCGGCCAGAAAGGCCGCTTGCCGCCGCTCGGCGCGGTAGAGCCCCGGCCCCACAAAGGCCCAAAACTGGTACAGCCACCAGGGCGAACTGAGGACGGCCCCGCCCCACAGGGCGATTTTCAGCTTGACCAGGAAGGGCTCCTGAAGGCCGATAAACACCAGCGGCTGCCCCGGCAAAATTTCGCGCAGGGGGGCGGTTAAAAATTGCAGGAGTTGGTCGGCATAGTGATAGGTCACCAGGCAGGCGATAGCCAGCGCGATGAGGCTGGCTATCAGCCGCCGCCGCATTTCGCGCAAGTGGCCGAAGAGGGTCATGGACGGCATGGATTCAGGCGCGGTCATGAGTGTGCTCATCGGCCCGGTTCTCATGCGGAATTTCCGAAGTTCGGCGGCTGGGGCCGGGCTCCGCGTCCCGGTTAATTTCACGCTCCAGAAGGGTCACCTCGGCCTGCACCGTGTCCCTGGCCTCGGTGAAGGCCCGGCGCAGCCCGCGGTAGACCCCGGCCGCGCCGCGCAGCATTTCCGGCAGCTTTTCGGGGCCGACCACCACCAGGGCCACCACGGCGATGACCGCCATTTCCATCCAGCCTATGCCAAGCACAACGGCCTACGATTTCCGGGAGCTGCCGGACTCGCTGGGTTCTTCGTCCGCCGCTTCCGCCTGGTCGGGCTTGGCTTTCAGGGAGTCCCTGAAATTGGCCAGCCCGGCCCCCAGGCCCCGGCCCAGTTCGGGCAGGCGTTTGCCGCCGAAAATCAGCGCGGCGATCACCAGAATTATCACCAATTCCCAAATGCCGAAACGTCCCATGCCGCGTCCTCCCGTCTTACTTCGAAATTTTTTGAAACATTTTTATATCGTCACCCACCGGGCACACTTTGAGGCATATGCCGCAGGGGCGGCAGTCGTTATCCGCCAGCCGCTTCTGCTCCGCCGAGCAGAGTTCCTTGTTCAACTCGCCGATGGTTTGGCCGGGAACCGTTGTCACGGCCCCCACTGGGCAATGCTTGGCGCAGAGCTTGCAGCCAATGCAGGGCTCTTCGGTCAATTCCGCGTCCGGCGGCAGTTCGTCCGCCAGCAGCACGGAATTGAAGCGCACTCGCGGCCCCCAGCGGCGCGTCACCAGGGTATGCGTCATTCCGGGGCGGCCTATCCCGGCATACTGGGCGGCCAAAACCTGGCTGAACAGGCTGCGGAGGCGGCCCTGCTCCGGGGGCAGTTGCCCGCCGCAGGGCAGGTTCATGGCCGGGCGGCCTGCGGCCATCAGCCAGCCGGTGAGGCGCAGGGATATTTCGTCCAGCAGCCGGTTGGCGGTGTTGTAGGTTTCACGGTAAATAATGGAGGGAGCCGTGCGCAACACCGCCGGGCTGATGGGTATGCCAAAGGTGACCACCGTGCGGGCCTCGGGCCAGATGTCCGTGGGCCGCGAGCCTTCGGGCGCTTCATCCCTGCCCAGCCAGCGCCCCGCGGGCGCGAAGCCGACCACCCCCGCCCCCAGTTCCATCGCCTTTCGTGTCACGGCTTCTTTCAATGACGTGTCGGTCATGATAGCCTCCCCGCGAGAAATTTCAAAGTACCATTATAGCAGAGAGCCGCTTTGGAATACAGGCTTGAAACTGTAGCTCGTTTGAGCTACAATTAGCTGGACGCTAGGGAGGTGCCATGATGACGCAAAATGCTTTTGTCCGAGCCCGCATCAATGAAGACATCAAAAACCAGGCAGCGGAAGTGCTGGCCGATATGGGGCTGACCGTCTCGGACGCCTGCCGGATTCTTTTGACCAAAGTGGCCCGGGAAAAACAGTTCCCCTTCGACCTGCGCACTCCCAACGCGGAAACCAGGGAAGCCATTGAGGAAATCAGGATCGGCCGGGGTCTTCGCTCCAAAAACGCCGACGAATTGTTCAACGACCTCGGGTTGTAATACATGCTGGAAACGGTTCGCTCCCGAAGATTCGACAAAGATGTCGAACTGGCCCGCAAGCGCGGTTATAACCTGGACAAGCTGAAAAATATCCTCTGGTTTTTGGTCGACGAACAGCCCCTTCCGCCCCATTGCCACGACCATCAACTCAAAGGCGACTGGAAAGGTTTTCGTGACGCGCACATTGAAACTGACTGGCTGCTGATTTACGCCATCAAGGCCGGGGAACTGCATCTGGCCAGAACCGGCAGCCACGCCGATATCTTTGGCTGAACCCCTGTTTGTCTAACCGCTCCGCCTTGTGGTATAGTGTACAGCTTAAGTACTGTACACTGCTTAAAGGTATGAGACGCCGCGCGGAGCGGAATATGGATTATGTAAAACATTTCAACCTCACCGACAGACCATTTAAGAATACCTATGACGGGCGGTATTTCTACCGTTCGGCGGGGGCGGAGGCCGTGTTCGCGGCCCTCAAGGCCGAGGACTGCCCGACGCTGATTCACCTCAAGGGGCTCCCCAAGGCGGGCATAACTTCGGCGCTGCGGCGGTTGCCGGTGGAACTGCGTGAACGGTTCAGGACGGCGCTGATCCTCAACCCCCAGATGACCCTGGCCGAGATGCTGCGCCAGGCCCTCACGGATTTCGGCCACAGCCACAAGTTCGGCCCTCAGAGCCGCGAAGAAGAATTGCTGGGCTATTTTCAGAACTCGGTTTCCGACTTTTTGGCCGAAGGCTCGCGCATTTTGTTGGTGGTGGACAGCGCCGAGGAATTATCCCCGGCGGCTTTGGCCGAATTTTACGGGCTGATGGAACTGGAGCCGGAGTGGCGGGGGCGGGTGTACCTGCTGCTGGGCGGCTCCTCCGAGGCCCCCTGGCCCATGGTGCCCGACATCATGCTGGACGTGCGGGAACTGACCCTGCCGCCGCTGACCCCGGACGAAACTTCGGAATACGTCGCCGCCCGTTTGAAGGTCGCCGGGGGCGAACTGTGTTTCAGCCGCTCGGCTGTCCGCGCCCTGTGGGAACACAGCCAGGGCCTGCCGGAGGCTGTCAACCAACTGGCCGAGCGGGCCCTCATCGCCGCCTGGTCCAGCGGGCGCGGCGAGGTGGGCCCGGCCCAGCTCAAAGCGGCCCGCACCAGCCTGGACAACCCCCTCACCATTGATTACGAAGCCCTGGAGCAGGGCCGCGACCGCCATACCCCCCCGGCCGCCGGGCTCCAGCGGGGCGGACGGGCCCGGAACCAGCGGGGCCGCCTGGGGCTTTCGCGGGGGCGTTTGCTGGCCACGGGCTTGGCGGTGATTCTTCTGGCGGCGGCGGGCATTCATTTTTTCGGGCCGCCGGATGTGGCCCCTGTGCCCGCTCCCCCCATTGAAACAGCGGCTGCGGGGCCGCCCGAAGGCCTCCCCGCGCCCACGGCCACCCCGGCGGCGGACAACGGCGCGGCGGAGCCCAGCGGCGCGCCGTCCCTCCCCACCCCGCCGCCCCAGGTGTTGAGCCTGCCCCAGGGCGCCCTGGCCCTGGTGGTGTATCAGGATTTGTTCATGGACCAGGGCCGCCTTTTGAGCCGCCTGTGGCAGGGCGGCGCCAGGGGGGCGGGTCTGAAGGGCGAAATCGCCGCGCCGGTTTTTAAAAACGGGGGGCTCTACCTTTTCGGGCGGCCCAGGGGGCGGAACCAGAACCCCATGATTTTCCAATATCCCCCGTCCCGCAACGCCCCCCGCGACGAGGCCAAAAACCTCTGGCCCCAGGTGGAAACCTTGCTGCCGCAAAACCTCTTGCCGGTCATCGTGGCCAAGAGCGCGGACTATAACCGGGCCCGCAGCGCGGAGACCGAGGCCGCTATCGCCGACCGGGTCAAGGCCTGGGTGCAGTCCCAGCAATACCGCTTCCCGGACACCACCGCCGCGCTCTACGCTTCCTCCTTCCAGTTTTTCGAGGTTGGCCGCCAGGCCCGCACCATCGACCGGGAAGATTTCCGCGCGGCCCTGAATTCCGAGGCCCGCACCTCCGGCGAGGTGCAACTGACCACCTCCCAGCCGTTGATTTTGCAAGACCCCGGCCAGGACAACCTGGTCTGGGCCATGTTCAATTTGAAATATTCCTCCAGGCTCCGCAACGATCTGGGCATTCGGCTGCTGGTGTTTGAAAAAAGCCTCCTGAGCCAGGACAACTGGCTGATTGTGGCCGAACTGTGGCTGCCGGAAAGGAGCCTGTCGGGCGAATGAGCGGCGGTTCCGCACAGCGCGGCCTGCGGCTGATTTTTCGGCGCGGGCTGATAAGCAGCTTTTGCATGGGCTTCACCTCCGGCGTACCGCTGATGGTGGGCCTGACTTTGGTGCAGGGCTGGCTCACCGAGGCCGGGGTGGACTTGAAGGCCATCGGCGCGCTGGCGTTGACGGGTTTGCCGTACAGCCTCAAATTCCTCTGGGCCCCCTGGCTCGACTACTACTCCCCGCCGCTGGCCGGTATTCTCGGCCGCCGCCGGGGCTGGATTGCGGTGAGCCAGTTCGGCGTGGCTATGGGCCTTTTGGCTCTGGCGGCGGTTGAGCCCCGGAACCTGACGGCCATAGCGGTTGCGGTTTTGTTCACCTCCTTTGCTTCGGCCACCCAGGACGCGGTTGTGGACGCCTACCGCCGGGACGACCTGCCGGACGAGGAACTGGGGGTGGGCTCGGCCTATTATGTTTGGGGTTACCGCCTGGGGACGATGATCGTTTCCGGCGGCGGGCTGATTTTGGCCGCCCGTCTGGGCTGGCCCAGCGTGTTTCGCTGCGTTGCCCTGCTGATGCTGGCCGGGCCGCTGACTCTCTTGTTCAGCCCGGAGCCCACGGTTGAGCGTCCCCCGGCCCCCGCCGGCCTCGTCAACACTTTGGTGGTGCCGCTCAAGGATTTTTTTCAGCGCCCGGCCCCGATACTCATTCTCTCGTTCATCTTTTTTTACAAATTCGGCGACCAGCTGGCCACCAGCCTCGGCACCGCTTTTTACATAAAGCGGGGCTACACCACAACTGAAATCGGTTTGCTGGTGAAAGGCTTCGGCGTTTGGGCCACCCTGGCCGGGGCTATGCTGGGGGGCTGGGCCGTGCTGAAATATGGCGTGCGGCGCTGCCTGTGGGTGTTTGGTTTTTACCAGATGGTCACCATCCTGGGCTTTGCCGCCCTCTGTTATATGCCGGTGCACCCTCTGTCGCTGGGCCTGGTGGTCAGTCAGGAAAATTTCTCCGCCGGGGCCGGAACCTCAGCCTTTATCGCCTTTATGACCGCCCAGACCAACCGCAATTTCAGCGCTACCCAATACGCCCTCTTGTCGGCCCTGATGGCCCTGCCGCGCACCGTGCTCTCAGCCCCCGCCGGGGTGCTGGCGGAATGGCTGGGCTGGCCGGGCTTTTTCTTCCTCAGCACCGCCCTGGCCCTGCCCGCCTTCTTTATATTGTATAGTCTATGCAAGCGGGGGGTTTTTAGCCATGAACATTCGTAATCGCCGGGGCCTGTGGCTCATTTGTAAGGTAGGCTGACTGTATGCGTTTTGACGTTATTTCAATTTTCCCGGATTTGTTCCACTCCTTCCTGTCGGAGTCCCTCATGGCCAAGGCCATTGAGAAGGGGCTGCTGGAAGTGAAGGTCACCACCCCGCGTGATTTCACCACCGACCGCCACCACACCGCCGACGACCGGCCCTATGGCGGCGGGCCCGGCATGGTGCTGAAGCCCGAGCCCCTGGCCGCCGCCATTGAGGCCGCTTCGGCGGCCCGGCCCGTGCGGCCCCGGCGCATCTTCCTCAGCCCTTCCGGCCGCACGCTGACGCAGGCCAAAGTGAAGGAACTGAGCCAGGAAGACGGTTTGCTGCTCATCTGCGGCCGCTATGAGGGCCTGGACCAGCGGGTTATCGACCTGTTGGTGGACGAGGAAATTTCCATCGGCGACTATGTGGTCAACGGCGGCGAAGTCCCGGCCATGGTTTTGATGGAGGCCGTGGCCCGGCTGCTCCCCGGTTTCATGGGCAAGCAGGAATCGGCGGACGAGGAGAGCCACCAGTCCGGGCTGCTGGAGTACCCCCACTACACCCGCCCGGCGGAATTCCGGGGGCTGGCCGTGCCGGACATCCTGCTCTCCGGCAACCATAAAGACGTGACCGAGTGGCGGCTGAAAGCCTCCCTGGCCCGCACCCTGGCCGCCCGCCCGGAAATGCTGGCCGCCGCCGACCTGTCCCCCGAGGCCGTCCGCGCTCTGGCTGCCATGAACCGCCCCGGCGTGGCTGTGAATACCCGGAAGCCGGGGCCGGGCGGCGCACAGGAATGACGGCGGGGATTCCATCCCCATGTGCCGCCCCCACCCCGTCATACCGGCGAAGGCCGGTATCCATTTCCAGTGAAGCCACTTTTCGGCCCCTCTATGTGCTGACTTCTTGAGCGGCCCGCCGCCTCGGGAGAGGGAACAAGAAGAGCGAGGTCAAAGGCTTGGCCGGTAAAATCATACTCTACTGGAAATGGATTCCGGCTTCCGCCGGAATGACGAGGGGGAGGTACGCTCTTTAGTAAATACTCTGCCCCTGGGATGCAAAAAAGACTTGAAAAATGGCTGGCATTGAGATATATTACCCTTTTGCGGCCCTAGGGCAGACGTCATTCGGGCTCGGCCCACGGGGGGCCGGAGCAGGAATATCCATTATTTTTGAGGAGTTGCGGACATGGACGCCATATACCACATCAATCAGGAACAATTGAGGCTCGACCTTTCATCCTTCAGGGTGGGCGATACCGTGGCCGTTTCCGTGCGCATTAAAGAAGGCGACAAGGAACGTATCCAGGTCTTCAAGGGCGTGGTCATCCGCCACCACAAGGGCAGCGTGGACGCCAGCTTCACCGTGCGCAAAATTTCCTACGGCGTGGGCGTGGAACGCATCTTCCCGGTCAACTCCCCCAACATCGACAAGATCGAGGTGCTGACCGAGGGCCGCGTGCGCCAGTCCCGCCTGTATTACCTGCGCGAGCTCAAAGGCAAGGCCGCCAAGGTCAAGGTCAAAAACCAGTTTTTCACCGCCTCCAAATAAGCGGCGCGGAACCGGGGCCCAAAAGGGCTTCTGCTGAACTTTCTATAACTTGATATATTGGGAGGCTGTCATGCCCAAGATGAAAAGCAACCGCGGCGCGGCCAAGCGCTTTAAAGTCACCGCCAGCGGCAAGGTCAAGCGCTTCAAGGCCTATGCCCGCCACATGATGACCTGCAAAACCACCAAGCAGAAACGCGGCCTTCGCGGCGGCGACACGGTGGACTCGGCCAACATGGGCAACATTCAGAAATTATTGCCGTATCTGGGCGCGAAATAAGGGGATATTGAAATGCGTGTAAAAGGCGGAGTCAAAACCAATCAGCGCCACAGCAAATTTATGAAACTGGCCAAGGGCTATCGCGGCGGCCGCGGCGTGCTGTACCGCAGCGCCCGCGAAGGCGTGGAGCGCGGCCTGTGTTTCGCGTACCGCGACCGCAAGGCCCGCAAGCGCGAAATGCGCGCCCTGTGGATTGTGCGCATCAGCGCGGCGGCCAAGGAACTGGGCACCTCCTATTCCCGGCTCATCGACGCGCTGAACAAGGCCAACATGATTGTTGACCGCAAAGTGCTGGCCGACATGGCCGTGGTCGATCCCCAGGGTTTCGCCCAGTTGGTCAAAGCCGCTCAGGGCGCCACTGCCTGAGAATAATCTTTGCCGCTCAGGGGTGCGCCCCTGAGTGAAACATGGAGAAGGCTCGGGGTGCCGCCCCGAGAGGATACCGTAGAAATGCAGTACTTTTTTACCTCCATAGCCGGGGCTTGACGCTCCATAGTTTTCGCCCGGCGTGTGGACGGGTCTTCCAAGGGCCGTTCGGGCTTTAACCGGACGGCCCATTTTCTTTATGGGCTCTTTATTGTAGGTTTTTGATACCAGCGGCAACGAGGAACATTATGGAATCCAATCTGGTCGAAAAAATTAGAGAAGCGGGGGCGCGCGCCCTGGAAGCCTTCCAGAAGGCCGCGTCGGCGGAGGAACTAGAGGCCGCCCGGGTGGAATTTTTGGGCACCAAGGGGCAGTTCGCCAAATTGATGAAGCAGCTCGGCACGCTTTCGAAAGAAGAGCGCCCCGCCGCCGGGGCTGTGGCCAACCAGCTTCGGCTTGAGGCTGTGGAGGCCCACCAGGCGGCGGCTGAGACCCTGGAAGGCGCGGGCTCCAAAGCCGCCTGGCTGGACGTGACCCTGCCGGGCCGTCGGCCTTCAAGGGGGCACCAGCACGTCATCAGCCGCACGGCGGCCGAGATTTGCGACATTTTCGCCAAGCTGGGCTTCAGCATTGTCGAGGGCCCGGAAGTGGAAACCGACTATTATAACTTCGAGGCCCTGAACTTCCCCCACGACCACCCGGCGCGGGACATGCAGGACACCCTGTTCATCTCGCCGGAATTGCTTTTGCGCACCCACACCTCGCCCATGCAGGTGCGGACGATGGAAAAGAACAAGCCGCCGGTCTGGGTGGTGGTGCCGGGCAAGACCTACCGCCGCGATTCCGACATCAGCCACTCCCCCATGTTCCACCAGGTGGAAGGGCTCATTGTGGACAAGGGCATCACCTTTGCCGACCTCAAAGGCATCCTCACCGCTTTTGCTTCAGCCATGTTTTCGGCGGACACCAAAATCCGCCTGCGGCCCAGCTTTTTCCCTTTCACCGAGCCCTCGGCCGAGGTGGACATCGCCTGCGTGCTCTGCGGCGGCAAGGGCTGCCGCCTTTGCAAGGGCACGGGCTGGCTGGAAATCCTGGGCAGCGGCATGGTCGATCCCAATGTCTACGGCTTTGTGGGCTATGATCCCAACGAGATCAGCGGCTTTGCCTTCGGCATGGGCATCGAGCGGGTGGCCATGCTCAAATACGGCCTGGACGACATCAGAATGTTCTACGAAAGCGATCTGCGCTTCTTAACGCAGTTCTGAGCCTGAGGGGAGAAAATCATGAAAGCAAGCATCAAGTGGATAGAAGATTTCGTTGACCTCAGCGGTCACACCCCTCAGCAAATCGCCGAAAAACTGACCATGGCCGGGCTGGAAGTGGAGAGCCTCAGCGACCGCTTCGCCCATCTGGAAAAAGTGGTTTCGGCCCGCCTGGTGAGCGTGGCGCCCATGCCCAAGAGCGACCACCTGAAAATCTGTCAGGTGGACGCGGGGGCCTTTGGCCGCTTCCAGGTGGTTTGCGGCGCGCCCAATGCCCGCGAGGGCATGGTGGCCCCCCTGGCCCTGGTGGGCGTGACCCTGCCGGGCGGCGTGACCATTGAGAGCGCCCAGCTTCGCGGGCACCAGTCCAACGGTATGCTCTGCTCTGAAGTGGAACTGGGCGTGGGCTCGGACGCGTCCGGCATTATGGATTTGAGCGTGGAGCCCGGCCTGACCATGCGCGAGATTACCGGCAAGGAGGATTGGTGCCTGGAAGTGGGCATCACCCCCAACCGGCCCGACGGCCTGTCCATCGTCGGCTTGGCCCGCGACCTTTCGGCCCTCCTGAACCGTCCCCTCAAAACCCCCGGCGCCACGCCGGTGGAAAGCGGGCCGGATATCAACAGCCTGGCCCAGGTGAGCATCGAAGACCCGGACTATTGCTACCGCTACGCGGCGCGGGTCATCACGGGCGTGAAAATCGGCCCCAGCCCGGCCTGGATGGCCGAACGCCTGGCCGCCGTGGGGATGCGCTCCATCAACAACGTGGTGGACGTGACCAACTACGTGATGATGGAAATGGGCCTGCCCATGCACGCCTTTGACTTGGACACCGTGGCGGGCCGCCGCATTGTGGTGAAATCCTACCCCAAGGGCACCCATTTCACGACTCTGGACGGGCAGGAACGCGTGCTGCAAAACGACGTCAACCTGATGATCTGCGACGGTGAAAAGCCCGTGGGCCTGGCGGGCATCATGGGCGGCCTTAACTCGGAAATTGAGGAC
>JAITVE010000162.1 GCA_031285975.1 Candidatus Adiutrix sp.
GAGAACGCTGCCTCGCCCACTATTCGAGGGCGGCGGCGGCTTCGTCGGAGAAGTCGAGGTTGCTCCAGACTTTCTGCACGTCGTCGAGGTCGTCCAGCGCGTCCAGGAGCTTCATGGCCCCGGCCAGGTTTTTGCCCTCAAGTTCCAAATCATTGCTGGGCACAAAGGTGATTTCGGCGTTGGTGTATTCCTTGCCCGCTTTTTCAAAGGCTTCCTTGACCGCCTCAAAATCGCCCAGGGCGGTGTGGATTTCCACAGTGTCGCCGTCGGCAATCACGTCCTCGGCCCCGGCTTCCAGGCCGATGTCCATGGCCTCTTCCTCGGAGAGCGTGCCGCCCTCAAAGACGATGGAGCCCTTTTTGGCGAACATCCAGGCCACCGAGCCGGGCTCGCCCATGTTGCCGCCGTATTTGCTGAAGGCGTGCCGCACTTCGGAGGCCGCCCGGTTCTTATTGTCGGTCAGCGTTTGCACCAAAACGGCCGCGCCGCCGGAAGCATATCCCTCATAATAAATTTCTTCGTAATTCACGCCGTCCAGTTCGCCGGTGCCGCGTTTGATGGCCCGGTCGATATTGTCCTTGGGCATGTTGGCGGTTTTGGCGGTCAGCAGGGCGGTGCGCAGGCGGGGGTTGCCGTTGGCGTCGCCGCCGCCTTCACGGGCGGCCACGGTTATTTCTTTGATGAGACGGGAAAAAAGCTTGCCGCGCTTGGCGTCGGCCGCGCCTTTCTTGTGCTTGATGGTGCTCCACTTATTATGTCCTGACATCGGGGAGGCTCCTTTTCGGGATTATCTGGGTGGCCTGAGCGACCCGTTTTTTGTATTGTTATTTCTCGCCATTCGACGAAATCGGTGCGTGCGAAGCCGTTTACTGTTCGGCAGATTCGTATTCAGCGAACGCCTTTTGGAGGGCCGGGTCTAAAATTTGGATATCCGCCGCCTCCCGCAACTCAATCATTTTAACTCTCATGGCCTCGGCCAGTTTGCCGCCGGAGAGGAATTCCACGATATCCACCTTCATATTTTCAAAGGACTCCTGCCCGGCGGGCCGGGTGCCGGTGATTTTGAAGATGTGGAAGCCCATCGGGGATTCAATAATTTCACTGACCTGGCCGGGCTCAAGGCTGAAAAAGGTTTCCTCGAACATGGGCAGATACTGCCCTTTGCCGAGCCAGCCGAGGTCGCCGTTGGTGGCGGCGGCTTCCGGGTCGTTGGACATTTCGGCGGCCACCAGGCCGAAATCATCCCCAGTCTTTACGCGCTGCAGGGCTTCCTCGGCCCGGGCGCGGGCCTGGGCTTTGACGTTCTCCAGCACGCCCAGGGGCACGCCGATGAAAACCTGGCTCACCCGCACCAGGTCGCCGTGCTGCACCAGCTGCGGGTGCTCGTCATAAAAGGCGCGAGCTTCCTGGTCGGTCACAGTGATCTGGGACAAAAAGTCGTTTTCCTGCCATTTTTGAAAAGCCAGGTTCCGGGCCAGCTGGCCCCGCAGGGCTTCCTCGGTTTCCCCGAACTGCTCCAGGGTTTGCCGAATTTCTTCCACGGAATTGCCCAAATCGCTCTGAAAAACCCGCAGGGCCTCGTCCAACTCGGCTTCGCCCGGGGCGTAGCCGCGGCGCAGGGCCTCCTGGCAGGCCAGCTCCAGGTTGATGAGGCCGTTTAAAACTTCCACTTTCATTTCCAGGCGGGCCGCCCGGCGTTCCTCTTCGCTCCGCGCGTCGTCTTCGCCCAAGGCCAGCTGGCCGGACTCGGCCATGACCACCTGACCGGCCAGGGTGCGGCCGGAAATGGGCGCGCCGTTGACCGTGGCCACCACCGGCAGGTCAATTTCCTCCGGCAGGGCGGCAGCCGGGGGAGCGGCGGGGGCGGCGGCCGGGTCTCCGGCTGGGGGAGCGGCTGCGGCGGCGGTTTCGGCAGCCGGGGCCGCGCTTTCCGAAGCGGTCGGCTGGGAGCCGGAATCACAGGCGGTCAGTGCCAAAAGCATGAAGAGAAGCGGCAGTATTTTTGTGCGCATAAGAGCCAATCCTGAAAAGGGCGGTTACATAATTATTTATGATGCGAACGCTATGGCCCGGCCGAACCGGAGGCTAGAAACTGGTCAGGCTGCCCCAGTCGAGGGAGCCGCCGCTGGGGGGCGACGTGGTTCCGCCGCCGGACGGAGTGGACGCGCCGCCGGGGGCCGGGCTTGGGCTTCCGCTGGAACTTTGGCTTCCGCCGGAGGACGAACCGCCGCTCTCGGTTTGGCGTCTGGAATTGCCGTTGCCCGAGCCGGCCGACTGGCGGGTGGTCGTACGGGCGGGGGCGGCGGGCCGCGCCGCCGGGGCGGGGGGCTCCGGCTTGGGGCGGCCGATGGCGGCGGTCAGCCGGTTGTGCAGGCTGGTGGCCGAGACCATGGCCAACTGGGAGGCCAGCACGTCGCAGTCGTTGTAAATCCTGGCGATTTCCTTATTCAGCCGGTCGTTGTCGGCCAGCATCACCTGGGAATCGTTCAGATTCTGATCCCGCTCCCGCTGGGCGGCCTCGAACT
>JAITVE010000372.1 GCA_031285975.1 Candidatus Adiutrix sp.
AGGGCAATATAACCCGCCCCCTTTGAGGGGGCCAATAAAATAAACCGCTTTGAGCGGTTCATGCTATCTCAAGAACTGCTCCTATCTGCTGAAAAGACAGTGGATAGCAGATTTATTCCAACTCGTTTTTCTATGTGCTGATCAGGCGGCGGTTGCAGATGAAAAATGTATACAGGGCCGCTATCGGCATGACCACATCCTGATATACTCCCATGGAAACGGCCGCGTAGAGGCCGATGAAAGACCATATCAGCGGAATAATCATAAATCGTTTTTTTATGGCGGCCGCCTGCAAGCCCAACAGGCCAAAGGTGAATATGGTGGTGGGGCAGGGCAAGCCCAAAGTTATGCTGTGTGCAAGGGGTTTCCCGAGTAGGCAGCCGATAAGCGGGTAGAGCAGTAAGCCGAAGAGGATGAAGAAAAAACTTATCCGCCTGGTCAGGCTGTTATCGAAGACAAACCGCAGTTGATTGCGGCGGGTAAGAACAATAAAAATAACGCCCTGCGTGATAAAGGCCGCGCCAAAGACGTAGGCGGCTTTGTTGATTTGGGTGAAGACTAATATATGGTATACCAGCCCGACCCATATCCATAAGCTGCCCAGCGCAAAGCCTATGGTTTTGCTGAAGTCTTTCGTCCTGGAGCAGAGAAGCAGCGCCGAGCAACCGGCGAAAAACAGCAAAAACTGCATCGGAAATACGGATGAATTATACTGGGCAAATACCTCCCAAAACTGGGCGCTGGTAAAGGGAACATTCATAAGACACTCCAGCTTAACATACTCAAATCAACCGACAACCCCGTCATCCCTTAATAAACTCGCGCATCACCGTGGTGGCGTAGGCGCCTTTGGGGAGGGCGAAGGTGAAGATGAAACCTTCGGGGTGCTCGGCGACGGTGAGGTCGGGGAGGAGGAGGCGATTGGCGCGGCGGTCGCCGCTGCCGGTGCGGGCGGCTTCGTCCGGGCTGAGGTCAAGCTCGGCGAGGGCGCGGGCTTCCAGGTCTCCGGCGGGGCCCTGGGCGGCTTTCATTTTAGAGCCGAAAATCGGGCCGGTGTGGCTCAGTTCCCCGGCGGCCAGGCGGGCGGTTTCCGTGGCCCCGTCTTCAGAGGCGAAGAGACCGCCGGTGGCATATTTTTTACAAATATCCCCGGTGAGGACGGTCTGGAACAGGCCCTCCCGGATGCGCAGGCTCAGGTAGTGGTTGTAAATAAAGGACTGGAGGGCCGACATCAGGAATTTTCCGCGCCAGTCCCGGCCTTTGCGGCCCGCTTTGAGCATTTTCAGGGCCTCGGCGGGGTTGTCGCCCCTGTCGCCGAAACGCTGCTCGCCGAAATAGTTGGGGAGGCCGGTGACTTTTACCCACGCGGCAATGGCTTCCGCCTCGGCCAAAGTGCCTCGGGGCTCGCTCAAAACCAGGGTGAAGCGGTTGCCCAGCAGGTGCCCGACTTTCAGCTTGTTCTGGTGGCGGCTCACGGCCAGAAGTTCCCAGGGCGCGTCCTGGCACTTGTCCCGCGCTTCGGCTTCAGTCAGGGGCACGGCCAGGGAAAAGGTTTGGGTGGTGACGGCTTCCTTATCTTTCAAGCCGGCATAACCCACCGAGTCCGGCGGCTGGGCGAAGCGGCGGGCCAGGTCGTCCACCATCTGGCGGGTGGTGAGCCCCTCGCGCCGAATGGTCACATACAAGTGCGGGCCCTCACCAGAGGCTTCGTAGAGGGGGATTTCCTCCACCGCGAAATGTTCCGGCCGGGCCTTGAGCCGCCCGCCCAGGCCGGGCAAATCCGCGCTGATATACGGCAGCGCCTCGCCGCGCAACTCGTCCATATTAGAAAAGCTCCGTCAGGAAGGGAGAGGCCGGGTCAGTGTATTCAGCCCGCATCCTGGCCAGGAGCTCTTTGGAGACCGGGCCCTGGCAGCCGTCGCCGAGGGGCTGGCCGTCCCAGGTGGTGATGGGCAGCACGTCGGTGGTGGTGGAGCAGATGAAGGCCTCGGCGGCGTTCCGCACGTCTTCGCGGCTGACGTCCTGGTGGCGGGCGTCGGCGAGGAAGCCTTCCCGCGCCAGGCCGCGCCCCAGTTCCATCAGGCGGGTGAGGGTGCTGCCTTTGAGGATGCCTCCCCAGTTGGGGGCCAGAAGTTCCCGCTTTTTGCTGACAATGGCCACGTTTTCAGTGGAACTTTCGCTGAGGAAGCCGTCGCGCCCGAAACTGATGGCATAGTCGGCCCCCGCGTCCAGGGCTTCCTTTTTCACCAGCACGTTCTGCACGTAGGAGCAGATTTTCATGGTGACGATGGCCGGTTCCTTGGCCGGAAGGGCGGCGCTGATGGCCTTCACGCCGTGGGCGTATTTTTCATCGTTGTAGCGGCCCAGGCGCAGGACATTGACGAACAACAGGCCCACCGGGCTTTCGTAAGGGCTGCTGGTGAAGCCCCCCGGCCCGCGCGAGAGGATGAGGCGCACCAGCGCGTCCTTTTCGCCGCCCGCCCGCACCGTGTCGGTGATGATGTCGCGGAGGCGGTCAAACTCGGCGGGTTTTTTGATGGCCAGGCGGTCGGCGGTGGCGGCGAGTTTAGCCAAATGGTCGTCCATGCAGTAGGCGCGGCCGTTCACGCATTTAAAGACTTCGAAGGCCCCGTCGCCGCGATGGACGATGTGGTCGTCCGCCGGGACGTTCCAGAGGGCCGGGTCGGTGACGATGCCGCCCCACTGGCTGGAATACATGGCCAGGTAGCTGTTATGATACGGTTTTTGCCATTGGCTGAGGGCCTGGAAATATTGGTCGCGGGTCAGAACTGGGGTGGACACTTTTCGCACTTTCTTACAATTTTATAGAGGGCCGTCGTTGGCTTTGCTTATTTCTTAAGGCTTTGCAGGGCTGCGGCGGAATCCGCCGCGCCATAGAGGAAAGAGCCGCTCACCAGGATATCGGCCCCGGCTTCGAAGAGGGCGGCGGCGTTTTTGTCTGTCACCCCGCCGTCCACTTCAATGAGGATGGAGCGGCCCGTGTTGTCGGCAATGAATTTCTTCAGGCGGGCCACTTTGTCCACGGATTCAGGGATGAAGGCCTGGCCGCCGAAGCCCGGGTTGACGCTCATAATGAGGGCCATATCCACATAGTTCAGCACCGGGCCCAGCACTTCCACGGGCGTGGAGGGGGTTAAGGCCAGCCCGGCCTTGGCCCCGGCGGCCCGGATTTTCGTCAAAACGCTGTGCACGTGGGGCGTGGCCTCGAAGTGGAAGCTGACGATTTCGGCCCCCAGGGCGGCGCACATGGGGCCGTAGGTCATGGGGTCGGCAATCATCAGGTGCACGTCCAGCGGAATGGAGGCAACGCGCTGGGCCGCCTCCGCCAGCAGGGGGCCGAAGGTGAGGTTGGGCACGAAATGGGCGTCCATGACGTCCAGGTGGTGATAATCGGCTCCGGCGGCCTCCATGCGTTCCAGCTCTTCGCCCAGCCGGGTAAAATCGGCGGAGAGGATGGACGGGGCAATCGCTTTCACTTCACAACTTTCTTCACGGGCCTGGCCGCCGGTTTTTTAGCCTCGGCCTTGGCGGGGGCCGGTTTGGCCGGTTTTTTGGGAGCCTCTTTTTTGCCCTCGGCTTTGGCGGCCTCGGG
>JAITVE010000016.1 GCA_031285975.1 Candidatus Adiutrix sp.
AAGTACGCTCTGGCCTTTGTCCAAACTGCGCTTCAGCCCCAAAATGCCCGCCAGCCCCCCCCGCGAGGACGAGCCCCGGCAGGCATCATAACCCATCACCCGCACCGCCCGGCTGAGCATGGCCCCGTCCCGGGACTGGCTGACCAGGATGTTGCCCTTGGTGAAGCCGAAGTGGGGCAGCATGGACAAATCATCGCTGTGCCAGTGGGCGAAGATGACCGGCTCCTCCTCAGGCGGGGGAAAGCCGACAATGCGGGTTCGCACTGTTTTCGCGCCGAGCATCAAGAGCCGGGCGGCCCAGGCGGGCCAGTCCAGGAAAAATTTTTCGTCTGTCCCGGCCGGGAGTTCCACAGGGCGCGCGTCCGCCGTCATCCTTCGTCGCTTCCTTCCGCCAAAGCCTGACAGCCTTTTTTTATGGGCGAAACCATCAAATAGATGCAGATGCACAGGGCCGCCGTCACCAGCGCCGCCGCCAGGGCTGAGAGCGAGGGCCGGGCCCGCCACCAGCCCTGGGCCACGTTCAGCATCAGCACCACCGGCCAGGCCGAAAGCCCGATGACGGCAATGGCCGCCAGGCTGGACGACACCATGTAGATCAAGCCGCCATAGCCCGTGGGGGCCTGGGCGGAACTGGCGGCGTCAAAGCGCGGGAAGCGGGCCCCCAGGCCGATGCCCAGGGCGCAGAGGCCCGGCGTGAGGAGCCCGATAATCAAGAGGGCCGCGACGTGCATCACCGGGCCCACGTCCAAATAGCTGTTGCCGAAATAGACCAGCGCCAGGGCGATGACCCAGATGGGCGGGCACCACAGCCAGAATTTTATCCAGAGAAAGTTCTTCAGGGACATGGGCGCGGCCTTGATGATCCAATAGGCGAAGCCCTCGCCGGAGATGGAGGGGAAGGCGAAGCGCAGCGACAAGGTCGAGGCCACCAGAGCCACCAGGGCCATGTTGAGGAAGGCGAAGGAATTTTCCAGAATAAAGGCCCCGCTGGGGAAGCGGCCCAAGTTCATCACGGAAAAGTTGTAGAGATAAATGCCCATCAGCGCGGCCAAAAGCAGCAGTTGCGACCACTGGGTGTGGTCGCGGAAAAAAGTTTTCAGGTCTTTGACCACCAGGGCCCGCCGCTCGGGCCGCATCAGCGCGCCCAGGGCCCGGAGGGGGACTTTCAGCAGCAGCCCGCTCCCCCGGCGGCGGCCCGCGCCTTCCAGGCTTTTGTTATAGCCGGGCCAGAAGAGGAGGGCGGCGGCGTAGGAGGCGCCCACGGCCAGGGCGGCGGCGGTGCTCCACAACAGGGCCAGCCAGAGCCAGGCGCTCATGAGCCCGGGCCGCCCGCTGAGCTGCGGCCACACGGCCTCCACGGCCCATTCGGTGGGGAGCAGAATTGAGGCCGGGGTTTCCAGGTTGGCCAGGTAGGCGGCGGCGCTCATGAAGCTGCCGGGGTTGATGAGGTCTTCAGGCCGCATGAGCCGGAAGGCCACATAGAGCCCGCAAAAGGCCAGGATGGCCGTCATCCCCATGATCTCCTTGGCCCGCCGGGCCGGGAAGACGTTGACCAGCACCAGCACCAGCACCTGGCTGAGGTAGCCGCCCAGGGCCAGGAGCGGCGCCGTGACCAGCGGCGCGACGAAAAAATAGCCCAGCGAAGCCTTGAACACCACGCCGTAAGCCAGCAAAATCGGCAGCATAAAGGCCACCGGCATCCAGGCGCTCACCACCAAAGCCTGGGTGGATCGGGCCCAGAAAAGGTTCTCTAAACTGACGGGCGCGGCCATCAACAGGTCAAGGTCGCGCGAGAGGAAAAAGCTGGACAACGACGATATCAGCGACGAGAACATCAATAGGGCCACCCCGGCCACCCACAGCAGCCCCAGGAATTTGCGGCACAAAATGTCGCCCACCACGTCCGCCGCCCGCAGGTTGTGCAGCACGCGCACGGCAAAGGCGAAAACCAGCGCCCAGACCAGCAGGGTAAAGAAGCCTACGAAAGCGGCCCGCGTCCGCCCCCCGCGCCCCGGCCTTTTCACGATGTTGGCCAGCCCGATGACGGACGGCTTCATTATTTTTATCCACATTGGCGACATGGTACTGGGTATCCTAAAAGTATTCCCTGGAATAGAATTTACAGGATTTTAACACTCCGGCCCCGCTGGAGCAACTGGAAATCGTGCAAGAGCCTGAAAAATAAACATAACGGCCACCCCACTAAGGAACCACCGGGCCGCCGGTGGTTCCTCATTTTCATGAACGCCGCAGAGCCGCTCATTTCGTACGGAGCAGTTCAGGAATAATTTGTACGTTTTCCTGGCAAGGCGTTCTCGTTTTAGCCGGATTGTTAGCGGCCAAAACGAGAACAACACAGCCAGGGAGATGTACAAGTTGTTTATGAACTGCTCCTAAAGGTTATCAACTCCATAATCGTGTCGTCTTTGATGATGAAGGCAATGGTCATTTCCGGCGACACCGCCCGGGGGGCGAAAATTATCTGGTCGGCCTCGGCCAGGTATGTGTCCATGTCGTCCACCTCATAGGCTATATGCGGGTTCTTGTGCATAATTTCCGGGAAGGGCGTGCCCTCCTCAAAGCGGAGATACTCTATTTTGAAATCGTGCGCCTCCGGGTCGGTCATCCAGAGTTTCAGGTCGTCGCTATAGCTCATGCCCGGTTTTTTGTTGGTGACGGGAATGCCCACGTGCAGATATTTGGCGCTCATTGCGGCCTCCTTATGCTGTTTCAAGTGATTGTTTTTTGAAGGTATCAGCATCATTCACTGATGTCAAGGAAAGGCTTGGTTTTTTTAGATGGAGGGAGTTGCAAAAAAAGTATTGCCTTATGGGGAACAAATGTGCTATAAAAATATACAGTCTGAAAATTGCAAATAGTAGTTGTTGGTGTGCTATAAACATGACTATTTTTCTCGATATTGAAAATATAGTCATATTCTATGCGGTAAAAATATACAAAGAGAGGGCGGGAAACGCCTGAACCTGGTTTCGCGGGCTTCGGCGGGAATGGTTTATGCGGTACGGTTGGTTGCTTGGAGTTTGGTTGTTGGCGGCGTTGATGGGGCTGCTTTGGCCGGTAGAGTTGTCGGCTGAGGAAGGGGCCGGGGCTGCGGTTGAAGCCGCCGGGGAGAGGCCGTCCGAGCTCCGGGCCTTGCGGGAACAGGCCGCCCTTTTGGCACGGGAAAACCGGCTGGAC
>JAITVE010000037.1 GCA_031285975.1 Candidatus Adiutrix sp.
CAAGCTGGCCATCAGCTCCACCAAATCCATGACCGGGCACCTTTTGGGCGCGGCCGGGGGCGTGGAAGGGGTCATCATGGCCCTGGCCCTGAAGCACGGGCTCCTGCCCCCCACCATCAACTACGAAACCCCCGACCCCAACTGCGACCTGGACTACGTGCCCAACGTGGCCCGCAAAGCGCAGGTGAAGGCGGCCATGAGCAATTCCTTCGGCTTCGGCGGCACTAACGGTTGCCTGGTATTCAAAGCGGTCTAGCCGGAGACCGTTGGATTCAGCAAACCCGGCCTTCATCCGCCGGGTTTTTGCTTTACGCAATATGACAGGAGGTAGCGTTCTATGAAAAAAATCATGCTGTTGGTCTTGGTGGTGCTTGTGGCTTCGGTGCTGCTGACTGGTTGCAGTTGCTCCACCCACTGCTGGGACTGGGACATGCACTGAGTCAAAGGACGAACGTTCGATGAGAAAAATTTTGCTTTTGACCTTGGTGACGCTTTCCCTTGTGGTGTTGCTGACCGGGTGTGGCTACTTGTTTCCGCCTTTAATGCCTGCCCCGTAAGTGCGGGGTCAGGCTGGCGTTGCCAGGGGCAAGCCCTGGGCAACCTTCCGTTAATTTTGAGAACGAAAAGAGGTAACGGGCCATGCGCCTGGTCATAGCCAGCGATCACGCGGGGCGGCGGCTCAAAAAAGCCGTGTACGCCTATCTTAAAGAACAGGGCCACGATGTCCGCGACCTGGGTGTGCCGGACGAGGTGGAGCGGGCCGATTACCCCGACTACGCCGCCCAGGTGGCCGAGGCCGTGACGGCTGGCGGCTGCGAACTGGGCATTCTGGTTTGCGGCACGGGCACGGGCATGGCCTTGGCCGCCAACCGCGTGCGGGGGGCCCGGGCCGCCAACTGCACCGATGAATTCCTGGCCCGCATGGCCCGCGCCCACAACAACGCCAATATCCTGGCCCTGGGGGAACGCACCCTGGGGGAGGGCCTGGCCCTGGCCATTGTGGAGGCCTTCCTCAACACGCCTTTCGAAGGCGGCCGCCACCAAGACCGCCTCAACAAATTTTAGCTATGTCGCTAGCCGACGAATGGCCGTGCCGGGGCGCATTGCGCGCCGTGCTGGCACGGCGTTATCGGCTGAACTTATTGAACTGCCGGAGCTATCTATGAAAACCATACTCGACCGCCGCGACCCCCAGGTCAGCGCCATTCTGCAAGGGGAACTGGGCCGCCAGCGCCACAACCTGGAGCTCATCGCCTCTGAAAATTTCACCTCGGAAGCGGTGCTGGCCGCCGCCGGGTCGGTGCTGACCAACAAATACGCGGAGGGCTATCCCGACCACCGTTATTACGGCGGCTGCGAATTCGCCGACCAGGTGGAAAGTTTAGCCATCAGCCGGGCCCGCAAGCTCTTCCAGGCCGAGCACGTCAACGTGCAGCCCCACAGCGGCTCCCAGGCCAACATCGCCGCCTACTTCGCGGTGATGAAGCCCGGCGAAACCCTTTTGGGCATGAGCCTGGCCCACGGCGGGCACCTGACCCACGGGGCCCCGGTGAGCTGCTCCGGCCGCCTGTTCGAGGTGCAGTCCTACGGCGTGCGGGAAGACACCGAGCTCATCGACTACGACGACCTGATGGCCAAGGCCGAGCGGTATAAGCCCAAAGTAATCGTCTGCGGGGCCTCGGCCTATCCGCGCATCATTGATTTCGCCCAGTTCCGCAAAGCCGCCGACCTGGCCGGGGCCACCCTGATTGTGGACATGGCCCACTTCGCCGGGCTGGTGGCCGCCGGGCTCTACCCCTCGCCCACGCCCATTGCCGATATCGTCACCAGCACCACCCACAAAACCCTGCGCGGCCCGCGCGGCGGCCTGATTATCTGCAAAAGCGAACTGGCCCGCAAGGTGGATTCCCAAATCTTCCCCGGCACCCAGGGCGGCCCCCTGATGCACATCATCGCCGCCAAGGCCGTGGCCTTCGGCGAGGCTCTCACCGCCGACTTCATGGACTATCAGCAGCAGGTGCTCCAGAACGCCGAACGCCTGGCGGGCAACCTTTCCGACGCGGGCTTCCGCCTGGTTTCCGGCGGCACCAGCACCCACCTGCTGCTCATTGACCTGCGCGGCAAGAACCTCACCGGCGTGGTGGCTGAAAAGGCCCTGGACAAGGCCGGCATCACCGCCAACAAAAACGCCCTCCCCTTCGACCCCCAGCCCTACACCGTCACCTCCGGGCTGCGGCTGGGCACCCCGGCCCTGACCACCAGGGGCCTCAAAGAATCTGAAATGGACGAAGTGGCCGAGTTCATCATCGAAGCCCTGCGCCGCCCTGACGACGAAGCGGCCCTGAACAAAATTCGCCTGAAGGTGGAAGCCTTCAGCCGCAAGTTCCCGCTGTACCCTGATCTTTGATCGACCTGTCCGCCGCTCCGGCGTAAGCCGGGGCGGCGCATACTTTGGGGGGTATTATGAAAAACGTCTTTCTGTGCCTTGTTGCTCTGGCCGCCACTTGTCTGTTTTCCGGCTGCGGGGCGGGCAGCGCCTACCGGAACAATGTCAACAGCTGGGTCGGGGCCCCCGTCCAGGAAATGGCCGCCAAGTGGGGCAATCTGGACGCGCTCCGCACGCTGCCCGGCGGCGGCAAGGAATACCTCGCGGTCAACGCCACCCCGCCCCTGTGGAACGAACCCTAGGTCTACAGCCCGCCCACGCAGTATACGGACGAAAGCGACCATGACTACTTCGTGCGCCGCGCCGAATATGACCACAACTTTAAGGGCGAGGGCTATTATTCCAGCATCCGCTGCCTCAGCTACGTGACCACGGACGCCCAGGGCCGGGTGGTGAAAGTCACCCCGGAATCATTCATGGGCCTCAGCGACTGCCGTTTCGTCGAACCGCCTCCCGCCAGAACATCAAGCCATTGAAAAGCCGGCGGAGCCGGACTTTTCAATGGCTTGATGTTCTGAGTTTGAGAGCGGCTTCGCCGGACATTACTTGATTCAAGGGAACTGATAATGAATGCTATGCCGGACAACAGCTTCTCAGGCCCCGACGGCCGCCCCGACTGGGACGAATATTTCATGCGCCTGGCCGAACTGGCCGCCACCCGCTCCACCTGCCTGCGCCGTCAAGTCGGGGCCGTGCTGGTGGCCGACCGCCGGGTGCTGGCCACCGGCTACAACGGCGCGCCCCGGGGCCTGGCCCACTGCCGGGAAACGGGCTGCCTGCGGGAGCAGCAGAACATCCCCTCCGGCCAGCGGCACGAAATCTGCCGGGCCATCCACGCCGAGCAAAACGCCATCCTCCAGGCCGCCCAATACGGCGTGGCCGTCAAAAACGCCACTATGTATATCACCAACCAGCCCTGCGCCATCTGCGCCCGCCTGATCATCAACCTCGACGTGCTGCGCATCATCCACCGCCAGGCCTATCCCGACGACTTCGCCCTCACCCTCATGCGCGAGGCCGGTTTCACCCTGGCCGACCGGGACAGCTTGATGGTCTGGACTCGGAGCTGAGGCCAGGCACGGGCGTTTCTTTGTGGGCACCCCCTCGCCTACCGTCATTCCTGCTTCCGCAGGAATGACGACCGTGGAGGAGAGTAGCGGTGGATGTAATGCCCATCAAAGAGAAAGGCATGGGCCCCGGCCTTCGCCGGGGTGACGGCGCTGCTGGGGGGCGACTTTTTTCTGAAGCCGGGCCGCTTAGGCTCAGTTCAGGAAAACGTCCAGATTGTTTCTTGACAGAGCCTTAATACATTCATGGTCAAGGTAAAAACACTGTTTTAAATTTACCCTCACGGAAGCACGCCGACGGCGACGGGGTAGCCGTAGGCGACGTCGTCCCAACCGACGGTGCCGCCGTCGAGGTACACGAACCAGGCACCGAAGTAGCCGACGTCGTTGAAGAACACCTCGCCGGACCAATACACATACCAACCAGAATCATAGCCATCATCAGGCCAACCAGCCGCAAACGCAGCACCCTTGCGCGGGACACTGGACTCGTAACTGCTGTATCTCGCAACAGCCAACAACTGCGACACTTTCGGCAATTTGGCTGTTGTCGAGTAATGACCACCAAATATCTCACCAGTCTCCCAATCGGGTGTTTGGAAAATCGCCGTCATGCCCGGTGATGTACCACTCGTTGATACAGAGTCATGTCTCACGTTGCCCCCAGCCGCTACAGCCGCAGGGAACGTATTACTGGAAGAAGTGAAATCGCCATTGCCATTGCCGGACGTGCCGTACAAGATCGCCCAGGCTTTATTACCCTTACCAAGGGTCGGGTCAGTCGCAAACACCGACAACGGCCCGGCACCGAAAGTCACCTCTTGTTCGCCAGTGTACCAAGTGCCGCTGTTACCGGTACAGGCGGATTCAGTAGTTTCATTGTTGTTGCCGCCAATGCAAACAGCCGCTTCCAGCGTCACAGACCTTGAACCAACCACGTCTGTAATCTTAACCGCAGCCGTGGTCACAGGCGTTTCAACAACTGCATCAGCCGCCCAATCTCTGGTTCCGTCAGCGCTATCACCCCAGGTCAAACCGTTCTTGGCTGTTGCGCTTCTCTTCCACCAAGGGGCGCTGGAGGCGCTTGGGTTGGCCACAGATTTCACCGACCAAACCACATGGGCTCCGACAGGCAAAGACTGCTCGCCGTTATCGTCAACATACTTCTCCAGCGTCACCGTGGCCGTACTCTGGTATCCTGTATTGGGATCGTTAAAGTCACCACCGTCAGTGGACAAAAAAATCAAAGTTCCGCTGGTCAACGTCGAAGCCGATCCCAGAGTGAACGTCCGGCTGGTCTTCCCCGCCGTCAGGGTGGCCACCGTGGGCACGGCAGTGGCCGGAACCGTGGTCAACGCAATGCTTATCAAACCGTTGCCGTCAGTGGTATACACGCCGTTGCCGCTGTCAACTACACCGGCGGGCAAGCTCACCGCCACACGCTGACCGGCCACAGCCTCGCCAAAACCGTTGGTGATCTGGAACACGAAGATGTTCGTCACGCCCATACCGCGCTGAATGATGTTGAAAGCGCCCTCTTTCACCCGGTATTCCAATATCATTTCATTCTGTCGGTTCACAAAATCATGCCTTGAGCCATCCACCGTGCGCATCTCGGCCACCGTGGCCGGGGAAAGCTGATCCTCCCAGGCCATGCCGAACAGGTAATTGAAGGTTATACCGAACTGCGTTTCCTCTTGGCTGCCGGAATGCCGCTGGGTCAGGCTGGTGGAAAAAGCGGGCACAGGCGTCCACTCAAGCCCGTAACTCCACACCTTCGGGTCTTTTTGCGTGAAATCGCCGCTGCCGAAGCTGCCCACGCGGTCGCCCCTCCACTGCTCAAAGGCCCCCGTCACCGCCAGGTTGCGGTAAAAAGGCAGATAGCCGGTTAAACGGGCGTCGTAACCCTCGGCCGGGCGCTCTTCCACCAAACGGCTGTCGTAATCCTCAGAACCCTTCCAGTCGGAGAGGGGCGTGTAATAGTTGGCCGACAGGCGCAGCCAGTCATACCATGCCTCCACCCCGGCCCCGCCGCGTGTATGCTCACGGGTAAAATCCTGATCAAGAAAAATATTATAGCCAAAAGCGAAATTCGGGGCCGGGAAAAAACGCTGGCCCAAACCGAAGTTGCCTATCACCCGGTCGCCCGTCATGGTGCGTAGACCCATCTGGGTAAAAACCGCCGTGCCCTCACTGTCGTAAATGGGGTAAAGGAAATCGCCGCTGCCCGTCACCTGGCCTTCGTCATTGAGGCGAACGCTTATGCGGGCCTTGCCGTAACCACCCAGCCAGCCCTCGGCCCAGGATGAAAACCAGCCGCCGCCCGCGCTCAGGGCCATATCCAGCAAGCGGTCACCCACGTTGCCGCCGTCCCATCGGGACGATGACCGGGCGCCGTAGGAACCGTCCGGGTTGCGGCGGTAGCGCTCACCGTAGGTCAGCCGGGTGGTTCCGTTGGGGCCGTCCTGCATCCGCCAGGCCTTCTCATATGTCGATTCATCATCGTCGGAAGGGGAGGACATACCGGGCAGCCCCGCCAGCCCCAGGGCCGCGTCCAGCCCGAACACCGAAGGCTCCGGCGAGCTGGCCGGAGATGGATTGGACACGGGAGCTGCGGCCGCTTTCCTTTCCTCGGCTTCGGCCAAAACGGCCAGAGGCAGGCTGAAAGCCATGACGAACATTATGGCTAAAACCCGGCCTAGACTGCGGGTGGAACTATTCATGATTGTACCTTTGGAATTTTTACGCGAGTTTTTGAAGTGTTCTTGGCCGCCTTCGACCATGACCAGGGCGCTGTATTCCAATGTCATCCTCTTAAAAATGCCATTCACCAAAAAGCTCCCTCTCGCGCCTTTGCGCTTGCCAGTGTAACCGATTTATCATTAATTACATTATGATAGCATTAAAACGGGGGCTTTGGCAAGCCAAAACCGGCATCCGCCCAGGGCGACAGTATGTACTTTTGCCCAAAGGCGATTTTCAATTCTTACACGCTTCCCTCAAAAAGTAAATGCTGTCGCCCGCACTATGTGCGGTTTTACACTGTGTTCCGGCCACAAAATATGCTATACTGTACCCCGTAAGCCAGCCTAGCATGTAGGGAGAGCCGTTGAAATTCCGAACCCTGGCCGAAGTGGCCCTCAAAAGCCTGTTCCTGGAAGCTTCCTGGAACCATCAGGGCCAGCAAAACCTCGGCCTGGCGGCGGCCATTGACCCGGCCTTGAAAGATATTTACGGCCCCGGCGAAGGTTTGCGCCAGGCCAGGCTGCGGGCGCTGGACTTTTTCAACACCAACCCCATGACCGCCGGGCTGGCCATCGGGGTGATCATCAACCTGGAAGGCGAAGTCGCCGCCGGGCGTTTGGCCGCCGAGCAGCGGGTGCGCATGGCCTCGGGCTTGAGCCGCACCCTGGCCGCCATGGGCGACGCGCTTTTCTGGCAGTCCTGGCTGCCGCTGTGCAGCCTGGCCGCCGTGTGGACGGTGCTGTCCCTGGGGGCCTGGTGGGCGCCCTGGCTGCTGCCCGCCCTCTTTTGCCTGCCGGTGCTGCCGCTGCGCGTGGCGGGCCTCTGTTTGGGTTACCGCCGGGGCTTGGGCGTGGCCGACCTTCTGTACCGGCTGAAAGTGCAAAAGCTGGCCCAGGGCGTGCGGCGGCTGGTGGCCCTGTTGGTGGGGGCCTCCACGGTGATTCTGGTCTATACCAAGACGGCCCTGGCCAGCGAACCGGCCCTGGGCCGCCTGTGGGCGGCCGTGGGCCTGGTGGCGGTCACGGTGCTGGTGTTCCGCTTCCTCTCCGGCAAAACCAGGGCCCTGGCCTACTGGTATCCCATTCTGCTGGTGGCCGTGGCCACGGTGGTGCTGGCGGCGTTAGACCGGATGCAATAATTTTCACTGCCTTTTCTTTTTCTCTGCCTTTGTATCTCACTGTCCAAGGATGTTATTTGCCTATGTGTGTGCTCGAATGCAGCTCGGCCGAACTGACCATAAAAAACCGCCTGGGGCTCCACGCCAGGGCGGCGGCCAAACTGGTGACGGCCGCCGGGGGCTACCAGGCGGAAATACGGCTCATCAAAAACGGTGAGGCCGCCGATGCCCGCAGCCTCACCGGCCTCATCAGCCTTGGCTGCGGGTACGACTGCCGCATAACCCTGGAAGCCGAAGGGGCCGACGCCCCCCAGGCCGTTTCAGCCCTGAGCGCCATCATTGAAGAGCGGTTCGGTGAGGAATGAATCTGCCCCCGCCTTTTGTCCCGGATGATTCCGTCCTGACCGGAGTGGGAGCCTCCAGCGGCATCGCCATCGGTGAAGCCCAGGTTTTCAACCGCCGCAACCTCCACCTGCCCAACTACCGTCTCAGTTCGCCCAACATGATAACCGCCGAAATCGCCCGCCTGGACAAGGCCCGCGACCAGGTGCGGGTGCGCCTCACCGCCTCCCGGGACTCTCTGCCCCCGGAATTGCGCAGCCAGTCCGGCATTATTGACGCGCACCTGCTGCTGCTGGACGACCCCATGCTCCGCACCCGCAGCCAGGCCCTCATCCGCGACGAGCGGCGCAACGCGGAACAGGCCATCGCCCGCACCGTGGAAACCATCGGCTCCATCATGGCCAAAGTGGGCGACGCCTACATCAGTTCCCGCATGACCGATGTGGAGATGGTGGGCCATTCCATCATCGCCGCCCTCCTGGGCGACGATTCCAGCGAACTGCCCGAAGCCCGCGAGGGCTCTATCCTGGTCATCCGGGACATCAGCCCCGCCGAGGTCGCCAAAATCGCCGCCGTCCGCATCGCCGGGCTGGCCACGGAGAGCGGCGGCCACACCTCCCACACGGCCATCGTGGCCCAGGCCATGGAACTCCCGGCAGTGGTGGGGGTGAAGAGCCTTCTGGCCAGCGTGGGCGACGGCGACACGATCATCATCGACGGCCACAGCGGCCACGTCATCGTCCGCCCCGACCGGGACGCCCTCGATTTTTACCACACCCGCCAAAAGATGGAGCGTTCCTTCAACGCCGAAATCGTGCGCTGCGCGAACCTCCCGGCCGTGACCCTGGACGGCCGCCGCATCAGCGTGTTCGGCAACATGGAACTGGTGGAGGAGCTCCCGGCCATCATGTCCTACGGCAGCGAAGGCATCGGCCTGTACCGCACCGAGTTCATGTACATGAACCGCCCGGCTCCTCCCTCCGAAGAAGATCTCTTCGCCGCCTATCGCCGGGTGGTGGAGACCGCCGCCCCCAATCCCGTGGTCATCCGCACCCTCGACCTTGGCTACGACAAGCTGCCCGAACCCGACGGCCGCCGCCGGGAACGGGATACCGGCCAGCCCCTGGGCCTGCGCGGCATCCGCTACTGCCTGCGCAACCGGGAGCTTTTCAAAACCCAACTGCGGGCCATCCTGCGCGCTTCGGCCTTCGGCGACGTGAAAATCATGCTGCCCATGGTTTCCAGCGTGGACGAACTGCGGAAAACCAAATTCATCATCTCTGAAGTGGAACGCTCCCTGACCATGGACGAGATAGATTTCACCCCCCATATCCCCCTGGGCATCATGGTGGAAGTCCCGGCCACCGTCTTTGTGGCCCGCGAACTGGCCGAAGAAGC
>JAITVE010000080.1 GCA_031285975.1 Candidatus Adiutrix sp.
AATCCTCGCAATACGGGCTCGTGCCGCCCGCCTATAATTTTGAGCGGTATCGCAATTCCAAGGAACTGCCGCCCTCGGTGGCTGCGGCCCTCTCCCGCAAAACCAGCTTCAGCGGCTACCTCAAAGACGACCCCGGCGCGCTGGAACTGACCGAAAGCGAGATGAACAACACCGTCATCAGCTGCCCCCTGAGCTTCCAGGGCCCCCACCAGGGTAGCCTGACGCTCTTCAACAAGCTCGGCGGGCACAACGTGCAGGGCCCCATCTCGCCCCAGCCCTTTGACCGCGACGACCTGACCATGCTGTTTTCCATGAACAACATGATCTCCGGCGTGGTGGAAAACGCCATCACCTTCAACGAAGTGGAAAGCCTGGCCCCCACCAACGAAAAAATGGGGGCCTACCTCTCCACCCTCTACGATATTTCCAGCGCCATGATGACCACCGTGCGTTTTGACGAACTGGTCTGGATCATCACCCGCGCCCTCACCGACCGCAAGGGCCTGCGCTTCGACCAGGTGCTCATCTTCCTTTTGGAACCCGGCCACGACCAGGGCCCGGCCCTGGCCAGCCGCGCCTTCTGGAGCTTTCACGATGACGAGGCAGACGGAGAGGCCGGTTTAGTGGAACTGCTGAAAAACCCTTCGCGCGAGGAAGCGGCCCTGATGCTGAAAAAGGGCGAAGACATGGCCGTCAGGGTGCCCGTTCTGCCCGGGAATCCCGAAAATTCCCGCATCCTGGCCCGGGCGCTCACGGAAAAGAAACCCCTCCTGGGCTTCCGGGCCTTTGATTCGGAAGAAGACGCCGACCTGAAAGATTTCGGCCTCAAAGCCTACGCGGCCGTGCCGTTGGTGGCCAAAAACCGCGACGTGGGCGTCATCGCCGTGGATCGCTCCCTCACCGGCGAGCCCCTGACTCTGGACAGCCTGCGCGACCTCACCATGCTGGCCAACCAGGCCGGCTTGGCCATAGAAAACGCCCTGCTCTACGATGACCTGGAGACGGCCAACAAAACCTTGAGCGAGGTGCGCGTGCGCCTTATCGACGCTGAAAAAGTGGCCGCCCAGGGCGAAATGGGCACCCACCTGGCCCACGAAGTGCGCAACCCCCTGGTCTCCATCGGCGGCTTCACCCAGCGGCTGCTGAAAAAGATGAGCGACGACGACCCGCTGAAAAAATACGCTCAGGTCATTTGGGAGGAAGTGGAGCGGGTCAACAAAGTCCTCAACAATATTCTGGATTTTTCCCGCGATGAAAAGGGCCGCGTGCGTGATTTCAGCATGGCCGAGCTGGTGGCCGAGACCTTAACCTCCCTGCGCCACGAGCTGGAGCGGAAAAACACCACCGTAACAACCGAAATCGAGCCCGACCTGCCCCCAGTCTCCGCCGATGACCGGCAGATCATCCACATCATCCTGAACCTCATTTACAACGCCACCCAGGCCATGGCCCCCCAGGGCGGGATGATTCACCTGGGCCTCTTTCAGACCACCCTGCGTGACCAAACCTACGTGGCCTGCCAAATCACCGACACCGGCCCCGGCATTGTCGAAGACGTGCTGCCCCGCCTTTTCAGCCCCTTTTTGACCACCAAAAAAGACGGCACCGGCCTGGGCCTGTCCATCGTCAAAAAAATAGTTGACCGCTACCACGGCCTCATCAGCGCCGAAAACCACCCCGAGCACGTCCCCAACAGCGGCGCCTCCTTCACCTTCATGTTCCCCGCCGTCCAAGTCAGCGCCCATCGGCCGTGAGCAAACCCTTTCCCGCCTCATGCCCCGGTCTTTTGGCGGTCGGGGCATGGGGCGGCTGTACTTTATGTCGCTGTGAACAGGAGCATCTAAAATGATTAACGGTTTTTGCTGCACGAATATTTTTACGAGAAACGCTGTGGAGCTCATAAAGTTCTACCGGGAAACACTTGAGATACCAATGCTGAAAACGGATGTCGATGACTATAATGGCGTGTATCTTGGGTTCCTGCAAGATGCGCCGTCCATTTGTATTTGGGACGCGGTAAAATGGGATGTGCCTGTGAGCGGGGTAATGTCTTTCGTTTTTTGCTGCGACAACCTGGATGCCGCCTATTCAGAATTGACGAACAAAGGCCTTGTCCTTGATGCGCCTGTAAAATTTGACTGGGGCACCTATGAACTCCGCCTAAAAGACCCAGACCACAATGAAATAGTGATTGTAGAATACCTGAACAAGGGCAACGAATAAGCATTATCTGCGTTCACTTTCTCCCCCAAGTAGGCACCGCCCCATCCCCATCCCGTTTTTGGGACAAAGCCGGGCACAAGGAAAAAATCTCATGAGCTTTTGCTTAATGGCCTTTGATGCCATAGCGGCCCCCCAATTTTACGAAGACTTTTTGGAGTGGTTTTCCGCCCAGACCGAATGGACGGAAGAGCGCGATTATGATTCCCTGGACGGCACGACGGAGCCCCTGGCGGCCTGGTTTATGGAAATGAAGGAAACCTTTCCGCCCATGAACGGCCCGTATTATTTAGGCGACGATAAAAGTTTCGCCGACGAGGAGACCGAACAGTGCCTGACCGACTATGCCATTGCCAGCGGCCTTATCTACGGTTCCTTCGCCTGGTCAGTGGCTGAGGAGGCCGCCGAAACAGCGGCCAAGCTGGCCGCAAAACACCAGGTGGCCCTTTTCAACCCGCAAACCGGCGACCTCATCCACTGCGACAGCATGGTTCTGGGAGCCATGCGCACCGAGCGCCACGACGATAAAATCGTTGCCTGGGAACAGATAGAGCGCGAAATCCTCACCCTGGACAGCCCCGAACGCGGCCGCTCACACCGCGACAACGCCTTCATCACCATCTTCTTCAAAAACAACCGCACCGACGAACAATTCATGCAGTGCATCCCCGATTACCCTCAGCAGCCGGGCTTCTTCCAGCGCCTCTTCGGCGCAAAGAAAAACACGGCCCCGGCCATCGCCTCCTACACCGTCGAAGTCGGCACCGGCGAAAAAATCTACTCCACCCAAGTGCCCACCAAAGAGCACGTCCAACAACTGCTCCACGCCTATTACACCAGCCGCCAACTCCCCGACACCACCTCCTGGCAGGACACGGGCATTATTTAGAGCATTGGAGTCGCCAAAACCGTCTTGCATACAATTTGTCAGAGCGCGGAAATCATCGCGGCTATGGGGATGAACCGTTTTTCAGGTCAGGCAATCGTCATGTGCGTTGAAAAACGCCAATCTATTGGCCTCGCAAAAAAGACAGCCCGCGAAAAACAGATTGACAAAAAGGCGACAATAAAGGATAATACACACTTGCCCACCTTCGGAACGGGCAATCCCAGGGGATGTAGCTCAGCTGGGAGAGCGCGGCGTTCGCAATGCCGAGGCCAGGGGTTCGATCCCCCTCATCTCCACCATAGATTAAACACAATGAGTCCCGCAACGCCTTAAAAGCCTTGCGGGACTTGAGTTTTATGTGGGGATTATATGAAATCAGCGGTATCAAAATTATTGCCTGCAATCGCGCTTCTGCTGCTGTTCGCGGGGCCGGCGCGGGCGCTTGAACTGCCGTCGCTGGACGCGCCGC
>JAITVE010000086.1 GCA_031285975.1 Candidatus Adiutrix sp.
GCCAGATTTTCCTCAAAGCCGCCCCCGGCGCGGTTGTCGGTGACCCCGGCTTCCAGGAACAGGCGGGTGAGGGCTCCGGCGCTCAGGCCGGTGAGGCGGAAGTAAGGTTTGGAGAGAAAATCCAAAAGGCGCGACCGCTCCCAATTGCTTGACCACAGCGTCAACAGTTCCAGCACGGCCCGCGCCGGGCCTTGGTCGGCCAGGGTTTCGCCGCGCCGGAAGTGGAAGCTGAGGCCGAAACGCCGCCCCACGTCGTCGATGAGCGGGCCGTAACTGTCCAAATCCGGGGCCACCAGGGCCAGTTCGTGGGCCGGAGAGTTGCGCAGCAAGACTTTCAGGCGGCGGGCGGCTTCTTCGACTTCGGTGTAGGCGGAGGAGGTGCGGACGATGCGCAGATGGCCGTCCACCTCCGGCGGATCGTGACGGTAGGCGGGCGGGGCCAGGAGGGCTTCGGCGGCGAAGGCCAGCGGCGGCGGGGCCGGGCCCTCGCCGGTCTCGGCAAAGTCAAGCCACAGGCCGGGTTCCTCGCTCTGCTCAATGTGGCGGATGGAGCGCAGGAGGTCGAAGCCCGAGGCGTGGCCTTGGGACAAATTTTCGTCGCGCACCCAGGCCGGGGTGTGGAGGGTGAGCCGCACTTGGCGACCCCGGGCCAGGGCCACGATGAAGTCCGTCTCAAAGGGGGACAGGCGGCGCGACCAGCGGCAGACGATTTCCTCCGCGCCCTCCAAAGCCTTGAAGCGGCGGCCCGCGCGGAGGGCTTCCAGCACCTGGCGGCGGCGGTCGAAGCGGTCGGCCCGGCCCATTTCGGCCAGGGCGAGGTCGTACTGGCGGCCCAATTCGGCCAGCGGCTGGGCCAGTTCCGGGGGGGGCAGGGCCGCCACCTGGCTCCAGTCCAGACCGGCCAGCTTCAGGCGATCCAGGCCGTCGGCCACGTCTTCGGCCAGGGCTTTGACCTCGGCCCGGCCCGGACGGCCCGCGCCCTGGGGCCACAGCAGTTCGGCCAGGGGCGCGGCCAAATCGTTGAGGATAAAGGCCCGGATCAGCCCGTCAACTTCCGGGGTTTCTAATTCCGCCGCCAGGAGGCCTTCCAGCGAACTGAACGTAGTGAGCCACGGCCCGCGCAGCGGCGAAATGCCGCTCTCGTCGCTGAAAAGCTCTTTCTGCAACTGGAAGCGGACTAAATCGTTGGGCGCCAGCCAGATAGTTTTTTTGCTGAAAAAAACCGCGCGGATGTCCGGCGGTTTTGTGGCCTGATCGGTCAAAAGAATGGCCCCGGCTTAGCCGCTGAAAACGGCCACCAGGTCTACCCTGGGCCCGCCGTCGGTGGTGATGGCGATGTGGAAGGCCCGCTCGCCGGCGGCGAAGGGGGCGAAGGTCTGGCCGCTGAGGTTTTGGGGGGTGGAAAATTCCATATTGAAGCCGTGGCCGCTCCAGTCCGCGCCGGTTAAGCCAATGATAATGTTCAGGAATTCGCTTAAAATGTCGGCGGAGCCGCGCTGGGAATCGGCCAGGTGCGGGCTCAGGCCGAAATGCCGGGCCAGGGAGGCCAGGAGCGGATAGGCCTGGCCGAAGCGCGGCGAACCGCACAGCACATAGCCGCTGATGGGGCTGCCGTCCGCCAGTTCCCCATTAAAATCAATACGTATCGCCAATTCGTATTCCGGCGGGGCCTCGGCCTGGCCGCTGATGGCCAAGCCGGTCGGGGTCAGGCCGCTGGTGCGCCTGATGAGTTCAACGGCGTGATTCCCCAGTATTTCGGCATACATTTTTTTCATGGACAGACCGGGCTCCTTTTCAGGCGTACCTGCTACCATTTACAGGTCTTCAAGCAGCTTGGCGATGTTTTCGGGGGTGAAGCCGAACTCGGCGAACAGGCGGCCCGCCGGGGCGGACGCGCCAAAAGTTTCCATCGAGAGCGACCGGCCCCAGGGGCCTAAATATTTGGCCCAGCCCATGCTCAGGCCCGCTTCCACCGACAGCCGCCTGGTCGTCTGCGGCGGCAGGACGGTCTCGCGGTAGGGCCGGGGCTGCTGGTCGAACAGTTCCCACGACGGCATGGACACCACCCGGACTTTGAGCCGCCCGGCCAGCAATTTCTGCGCCGCCAGGGCCAGTTGCACCTCGGAACCGCTGGCCAGCACAATAGCGTCCGGCGACCCGCCCTCGGCCTCGGAGAGGATGTAGCCGCCCCGGGCCGCGCCCTCGCTCACCGCCGGAAATTCGCTGGGGTGGAGGGTCGGCAAATCCTGGCGCGAGAGGGCCAGCACCGTGGGGCCGTTGCCGCTCAAGGCGCTCATCCAGGCGGCGGCGGTTTCGTAAGCGTCCGCCGGGCGGAAGACGGTGAGGCCGGGGATGGCCCGCAGCACGGCCAGATGCTCCACCGGCTGGTGGGTGGGGCCGTCCTCGCCCACGCCGATGCTGTCGTGGGTGAAGAGGAAAATCACGGGCAGCTTCATCAAGGCCGCCAGCCGCAGAGCCGGGCGGGCAAAGTCGGAGAAAACCAGAAACGTCGCCCCGTAGGGACGCAGGCCGCCGGAGAGGGCCAGGCCGTTGACCACCGCCCCCATGGCCGCTTCCCGCACCCCGAAATGGAGATTGCGGCCAGCCGGGTTGAGGGCGCTGAAGGAGCCCTCGCCGCTGATATCGCTTTTGTTGGAGGGCGAGAGGTCGGCGCTGCCGCCGGTCAGTTCGGGCATCACTTTGGCCAGGGCGTTCAAAACCTGGCCGGAGGAAACCCGCGTGGCCACGGCCTTCCCCGGCTCAAAGGCGGGCAGGGCGGCGGCCAGGCCGCCGGGCAGTTGCCCGGACAGGCGGCGGCTCAGTTCGGCGGCTTCGGCTGGGAAGGCCGCTTGATAGGCCTTGAATTTTTCCAGCCAGGCGGCCCGGTTGTCCTGGTGGGGCTTGGCCAGCTTTGCGAAATTTTCATAGACCCGGGGATCGACGGTGAATTCCTGATCTTCCGGGTATTCGTAAAAGGCGCGGGTGGCCCGGATGCCCTCGGTTCCCAGGGGTTCGCCGTGGGCCTTGGAGGTGTTTTCGCGGGGGCTCCCGGCCCCCAATTTGGTGCGCACCATAATCAGGCTGGGCCGCTCGGCCTCGGCCTTGGCGTTTTCAATGGCCATATAAATAGAGCCCAAATCCTCGCCCTCGGTGACCACGATCACCTGCCAGCCGCAGGCCAGGAAGCGGTTGCGCACGTCTTCGGTAAAGGCCAGGTCGGTGGAGCCTTCAATGGTTATCTGGTTGTCGTCATAGAGATAGACGAGTTTGCCCAAGCCGAGGGTTCCGGCCAGGGAGGCGGCCTCGGACGACACGCCTTCCATCAGGTCGCCGTCGGAG
>JAITVE010000126.1 GCA_031285975.1 Candidatus Adiutrix sp.
TTCTTGTTTTGAGGCGGCATCCAGGCCGAGTTTTTTGAGGCGGTATTGGAGGGTTTGGCGGCCGAGGTTGAGGCGGGCGGCGGCGCGGCTGACGTTGTAACGGCATTGAATCAGCACGCCTTCGATGATGTCGCGTTCCAGCCGCTGCATCAGGCCGTCCAGGTCGGCGCAGTCGCCGGGGTAGAGGCGTTCAGCGAATCCAGCTTCCGCTGGCGGCAAGGCTGTCGCCGCGTCGCGGGCTGCATGAGAAAAAGCTTCTCCGGCAAGGGTTCGCAGGTGACGTGGCAGGTTGGGCAGTTCGATGGTTTCGCCGTCCATAGTGTTGAGGATGTAGTCCAGCACGTTGAAGAATTCGCGCACGTTGCCGGGCCAGGAGTATTGCCGGAACAGTTCCATAATGCCGGGCGGGATGGCCGGGAAGCTTTTCAAATAATGGCGGCTTTGGCGGGCCAGGTAGGCGGCGGCCAGTTCGTCCAAGTCGTCCAGGCGCTCCCGAAGCGGGGGAATGTCAATGCTCACCGCCGACAGCCGGTAATACAAATCTGTTCGCAGCAAATTGTTTTCTATCAGGCGGGCCGGGGAATCGTTGCAGGACGAGATGAAGCGCACCTCGGCGCGGATGTCCCGCACGCCGCCCACCCGGCGGAACGAGTTGGCCTCAATGGCCCGCAAAAGCTTGGACTGCATACTCAGGCTCATGGAGTTCAGTTCGTCCAGAAAGAGGACGCCGCCGTCGGCTTCCTCCAGAAGGCCTGGTTTATCAACGCTTCCCGTAAATGAGCCTTTGCTGGTGCCGAAGAAAACGCTCTCTATCAAAGTGTCGGGCACGGCGGCGCAGTTGACGGCCACGAATTTTTTGCGGTGGCGGCGGCCCGCGCGGTACATACTCTGGGCAAAGACTTCCTTGCCGGTGCCGGTTTCGCCTACCAGGAGCACGTGGCAGTCCTGCGGGGCGATTTTTTTGGCCAGGGCCACAGTGGCCGCGAAGTCCCGGCTGCTACCGATGAGGTCGGAAAACTGATAGCCGCTAAAGGCCCCCGCCGGGCGGCCCACCCTGTCCTGCACCATCATTTTGCGCTCGGCCAGCCTGTCCACCTGGGCGTCGATGGATTCCAGGTTCTGCTCAAAGCAGACCGCGCCCATCAGTTCGCGGCCACGAAAAACCGGGTGAGCGGTGTTGACCGTGGAGACCATGCGGCCGCCGGGGGCCTTGAAGCTGTCAAAACGGTCAATGACCGGCTGGCGGGTGCGCAGGGTGGTCATGACCGAGCTGATTTCTTCATCGAGATCGTAGAGGTCAAGCAGCGGACGGCCTTCAAAATCAAGGTGCCCCGGAATGCCGGAGATGCGGCGGCTGGTTTGGTTCATGTAAACCAGGCGGGCCTGGCGGTCGTAAATCTGCACGCCATCGCTCACTTCGTCCAGGGCCCGGCGGTACAGGTATTCCCGCTCCGGGGCGGCGGAGGCGGCGGCGCGGCGGAGCAGCACCAGCGCACCCTCGGGCGGGTCGGGCATTTCCTGGCAGCGGAACTCTGTTTCCCGCCAGGTGAAGCGGCCGGAATCATGTTCGGCGAACCTGCGGCCAATCTGCGCCAGGCCTTGATATGCCTCGGCCAGCGCGGGGTCGTTCCAGTGGACGGCGGTGATTTTCCGCCGCGTGTCCAGTTTCAGCCAACCATCGACCAGAGTCATGAGACCGCTCCCGCTTAATTTTTTGACAAAATGCCAAAAAGTTTGTTATTATGCAAAAAGTTTTGCGAAAAGAAGCCACTATACCCCAAGTCGCCGCCGAGCGCAAATTTTGCGCTGCCCTTTGAAAGGCCTGTTTCTTTTGACAATACTCTGCCGGGCAGCCGCCTGCTCCGGCGTGGCACAGTCCTTGCTTTGTCAAAAGCGAATTCGTACAGCGATTTCTATTGTAAACAGCTACCCTGTCAGCTTGTCGAAAGGGGATTATATGTCCAGAGCAGCAATCACGCTGGGCCCGAAAATTGGGCTGGCGGAATTTGTGGCCGTGGCCCGCTTTCAGGCTCCGGTGTCCTTTTCCGCTGAATATTGCGGGCGCGTGCGGCAGTCGCGGGAGTTGGTGGAGGGCTGGGTGGCCGAGGGGCGCCCCATGTACGGCATCACCACCGGCTTTGGGGCCATGTGCACCCAGGCCATTTCCCGCGAGGAGACGGCGCGGTTGCAGCGAAACATCGTTGTTTCCCATGCCGTTTCCGTGGGCGATCCCTTCACTGAGGAAGAAGCGCGGGCCACGCTGCTGATGGTGTTGCAAAATCTGGGGCAGGGTTACAGCGGCGTGCGCCTGGAAATTCTCGAGCGCTGCCGCGATTTTTTGAATCTGGGCCTGACCCCCTGGATGCCCCGCGAGGGCTCGGTGGGCTACCTGGCCCCCGAGGCCCACATGGTCATGAGCCTCACCGGGCAGGGCCGCGTATATTATGGCGGCGAACTCATGGACGCGCAGGAAGCCTTGCGCCGGGTCGGTTTGCCGCCGCTGGAACTGTCGTCGAAAGAGGGGCTGGCTCTCGTTTCCGGCACCACCTCGGCCACGGCTTTGGCCGCGCTGGCCCTCCACGATTTTATCAAAGCGGTGCGCTCGGCGGACGTTATCGCGGCCCTGAGTTTGGAAATTTTGCACGGGGTGACGCCCGCCTTTGACGCACGGGTCATGGCCGTGCGGCCCCACGAAGACCAGGCGGCCACGGCGGAAAACGTGCGGCGGGTGCTGGCCGAGTCCGCAGTCGTGGAAGCGTATAAAAACCAGCGGCTCCAGGACGCGCTTTCCCTGCGCACGGTGCCGCAGCTGCACGGCCCGGTGCGCAAGGCCTTCCGCGACGCCTTGGCAACCATAGAAACGGAGATAAATTCCTGCTGCGACAACCCCATTATCTGGCCGGACAAAACCGCGCCGGACGTGCTCTCCGCCTGCAACGCCGATTCCTCTTACGTGGGCCTGGCCATGGACTCGGCGGCCATTGCCGCCACCATGCTGGCCAAGATGTCCGAGCGGCGCAACAACAGATTGGTGGACGGCTCCCTGTCGGGCTACCCGTATTTTTTGGTGAAAAATCCCGGCCTCAACTCCGGCCTGATGATTCCGCAATACGCCCAGGCGGGGCTGTTGAACGACATGCGCATTCTGGCCACCTCGGCCTGCATCGACAACACCAGCACCTGCGCCATGCAGGAAGACTATGTGGCCATGGGCTACAACGCCGCCAAAAAGGCGCGGGTGGTGGCCGAAAAGCTGGAATACATCCTGGCCATTGAACTGATGTCGGTGCACGCCGCGCAAAGCTTTACGGACGCGGCTCTTCAGCGCGGCAAAGGCGGGCGGGCCCTGCTCGCCGAGATCGCCCGCCTGGCCCCCAGCCTGGAGAACGACGTGTTCCTCTACCCCCTCATTAACGACCTCAGGGATCTCATCCACTCCGGCCAGCTCATCGAGTTGGTCGAAGGGGAAATCGGGCCCCTGAAATAAGGTGTGACGGCCATGCGTTTTGTCAAAAATTTCACACGGCCCGATTTGGAGAAAATCCACCGGGCCACCCTGGAAATTTTAAGGGAAACCGGGGTGGATTTTCCCTCAGTCGAAGTTCTGAAGATATTTAAGGACAACGGTTTTCAGGTGGACGGCGAACGGGTTCGCATCAGCGAAGAGCAGTTGCAAAAAGCCCTGAGCGCCGCGCCGGAGGCCTTCGCCGTGCGGGCCCGCAACCCGGAAAACGACCTCAAGGTCGGCGGCCCGGATTTCATCCTCGGCCCCAGTTGCGGCAACACCGACATCATGGAGGCCGACGGCCAGCGGCGGCCCGGCACCTTGGCGGACTATGACCGGCTGGCCAAGCTGGTGCAGACTTCGCCCCTCAAAATGTTTTCCGGCGGGCTCTGCTACCCCCGCGAAGTCCCCGGCCATTTGGCACATTTGTATATGCTGTTCAAGGACGTGACCATGACCGACCGGGTGGTCATGTGCAACATGGCCGCCGTGCAGAACGCCCGCGACTCATTGGACTACTTGGGCCTCGTCTTCGGCGGGCGGGCCGGGGTGGAAAAAGGGCCCTGCTCCATTTCCATCATCAACCCCTTTACGCCGCTCAAATATGCCGCCGACCAGGCCGAAGGACTGGTGCTTCTGGCCCGGGCAAACCAGCCCATGGTCATCACCAATATGATGATGCTGGGGGCCACCGCGCCCCTGTCCGTCCCCGGCGCGCTGGCCCTGGGCAACGCCGAAATCCTGGCCGGGCTGGTGCTGGCCCAGCTGGCGCGGCCGGGGGTCGGGGTGGTCTATGGCGGCACCTCCTGCCCCATGGACATGAAAAGCATGGTGGCCACCCTGGGCACCCCCGAGGCCATTTGGCTGACTCGCGGCACTTTGGCCCTGGCGGATTTTTATAAAATCCCCAGCCGCAGCGGCGGCAGCCTCACCGACTCGCACCTGCCCGACGCCCAGGCCCTCATGGACGGCACGGCTGTTTTCATGAACGCCTTGTATGGCGGAGCCAATTTCATTCTCCACAGCTTCGGGATGCTCGGCGGCTACCAGAGCCTCAGCCTGGAAAAATTTATTCTGGATGAGGAAATGGCCCGCCTCACCCTGGCCACTTTAGACGCGCCGGAAGTGAGCGAGGCGACCATCAATCTGCCGCTCATCAAAAAAGTCGGGCCCGGCGGCGACTATTTAACCCAGGCCCACACCCTGAAGAACTGCCGTTCACTGTTCCGGCCCAGCTTCCTGAGCCGTGGCCCCTACGAGCACTGGGCGGCCCAGGGGCGGCCGGACAGCCTGGCCCAGGCTGCGGCTCATGTGGAAAAACGCCTGGCCGCCTGGGTGAAGCCGGACATCGACCCGCAATTGGAAAAAGCGTTGACAGACATGGCCCGCTCCAAAGGGGCCGAAATATAGGCACAGACCGACACGCGTGTTTGCATTCACTTGAAAAGGAAGGATTCAGATGCTGAACATCTTTGACACCGCAGTGGTAATCGTGAGCTTCCTGTTGATTTTGAGGCTCGGCTACTATTTCGCCAAAACCTCTCACGACATGGACAGCTTCTACAAAGCCAACCGCTCGCTCCCCTGGTCGCTGGTCGTGGGCACCCTGATGGCCACCTGGTACGGCGGGGCGGGCACGGTGGGCACCGTGGGCTACGCCACCGGCATGGGTTTCGCCGGTTTCTTCATCTGGTCCATCGGGGCCCACGCCGTGCGCTTCCCCCTGGCCCTGTGGGTGGCCCCCCGCATCTCGGTCAAGGCCAAGGGCACCATCCCGGAACTGTTGCGCCTGAACTACGGCAAAACAGCGGCCGTGTTCGGCTCCATCGTCATTGTGGTGAGCTGCCTGTCCATCGCCGAAGTGGCGGCCATCGGCTATGTTGGGGCCTCGGCCTGGAACGTGGACAAGCTGGTCTTGGCCATCGTGGCCGTGGGCATCGCCGTGGCCATCACCTGCATGGGCGGGCTGATGGGCCTGGCCGTGACCGACATGGTGTTTTTCTTCCTGATGGTGGTCTCGGTGGCGGCGGTTTTCCCGGCCATGTTCTTCGGCGTGGGCGGCTTTGACGGCATCTACGCCGCCCTTGAGCAGCCCGCCCCGGAAATGCTCACCGCCTTCGGCGGCATACCCTTTTTCCAAGCCGCCGTGCTCATCATCTTATGTATCAACCTCTATAAAGACCCGGCTTTCTACCAGCGCTTCGCGGCGGCCAACTCGCCCCGCACCGGCAAGCGCGCCATGCTCATGTGCTTTTCCATCTTCCTGTCCTTTGACGTGGTGACCATCATCACCGGCATGATTATCCGCACCGTTGACCCCGGCCTCACCGTGCAGCCGGAAGTCAATTACGTTTCCATGGTGCTGGCCAACCTCCCCACGGGTATGCGCGGCCTCTACATCGTGGGTATGCTGGGCGCCATCATCTCGACTTTGGACGGCTATTACCTGGTGGGCGGCGAAATCATCTCCAACGACATCATGTACATGCTGCGCGGCGACCGCGCCCTGCCCGACCGCCAGAGCATCTTCATCGCCCGCGTTTCCACCGTGGTTTTCGGCGTGGTGGGGCTGGCCGCAGCCTTCCAGTTCGACATGGTGTATGACGCCTTTCTCTTCCTCAGCAGCCTGGGCATGACCATGCTCTTCGTGCCCATGATGGTGGCCCTGATGTACGAGGGCCGCAAAACCGACGTGGCGGGCCTGGCCAGCATGATCGTCGGCTCGGTGATCTGGATTGGCCTGAAACTCTTCCCCCTCACCACGGAAACCATGGGCACCGTTGACCCGGTCATCATCGGCCTTCCGTTGTCGTTCCTGGCTTTCCTCATCGGCAACAATTTCGGCACCGACCTGAACGCCGCCCGCCAGCTCAAGGTTATCGACCAACTGCGGGCCAACACCGGCCAGGCCCGGTAAGCATTCATCACAGGAGTTATGATATGAGCGAAAATATTGAACGCCAGGCCCAAGCCATGGAAACCGAAGAACAGCTGACCATGGCCCAGCACAAGCAAGACCTTAAAGTGGAATGGTTCGGCGTGGACGGAGCCCTGGTTCTGCTCTACGTTCTCTTGGCCTGCTTTTACGGCTATGGGATGCTCAACCGGGTGGACGTCATCATCGGCTACTTCGCGCCCGGCGTGGCCATCCTCATCACCAGCGCGGTTTTCCTGAAATATTGCACCGAGGTTTTTCCCTTTGCCACCAAAAAGAAAAAACCGCCGGTGGACGCTTCAAAAGATCAGGGCTGAGCGACCGTTCCCGGCCGTTATCAGGCGGCCGGGAACGATTGATTTGAATTGAGTGAAGACTATGAAAATCAAGTGTTTTCCCATCACTATGGATACAAGCGAGGCCATGAAAATCGCCGAAGGCCGGGGCAATCTGCTGGGCCGCTGGGTCTTGCGCAACAAAAAAATCAGCCTGCGGGTCATGTATCTGGAAAGCCGTTACCTGACCTATGAGATGACCTACATCGACAGCCCGCTGGTGAAATTGTTCAAAAAAACCGAGGGCCCGCCCGACCGGCAGCGCATCCGCGTGATGGTGGAAGGCACCACCTGCTCGGCGGCCTACGCGCCCAACGACATCCACACCATTGAAAAAGACGTGGATGAAAGCGATGTTCAGTTCACCTATTATGACGACTCGCGCCTCAGCGACGCGGGCGGCATCATGGCCAAGCGCATGGTGCGCCGCCAGCTGGGCCGCAACATGACCATCCGCCCCGTGGAAATGGAAAAAGTTTTCCGCCCCTTTTACATCGCCATCTACGGCGAGATGATCGACGGCGCCAAAGTGCGCTACCTGCCCATCCCCGCCGACGGCAACAACGTCACGCGATGTTTATAACGCATACGCAGCGCCGCCCCGTAACTGTTGATCGATAAAACGAAAGGACACACCATGCCCAAAAGATTCGTCTCGAAAAAAATAGCCGCCTCCTCCAGCCCCCTGTCCACGGCGGTCATCGCCGGGAACACCGCCTATTTCTCGGGGATGCTCTCGATGGACCCGGCCAGCGGCGAACTGCGCCTCGGCAGCGCCTATGAAGAAACCGACCGCATCATCAACAACCTCAAAACCATGCTGGCCGAAATGGGGCGCGGCCTGGACAGCGTGGTCATGACCCAGTGCTTCCTGTCGAGCATGGAACATAACGACGGTTTCGGCGAAGCCTATGCCGCCCACTTCGGCGCCCTGCCCTGCCCCCCGGCCCGCAGAACCATTGTGGCCGTTGAGCTTTGGGGCGGCTGCAAAGTGGAAATAAGCTGCACCGTCTACCTCGGAGACGACTGAGGCATGGTCAAACTCACTCCCCGCGAACAGGCCATGCTCTCCGGCCAGGATGGGCCCATGAAGCAAAGGGCCCTGGAAAACGTGGTTCAATACGCCGAGATTTTAGGCGCGGAATCCCTGTGCCCGGTGAGCCGGGCCACGGTTTTCTGCGGCCGCCACAGCTATTTGGAGGCCGCCGGTAATTTGAAGTATCACGAGATGTTCAGCCGCGTGCAACTCGGCTCGGACGAGCTGTTGCCTCCCGCTGAAATCGAACGGCAATGCCTGGCCCAAACCTGCGTCAGCCCCTGCGAAACCTTTGAGTACCAAGCCTTTCAGCAGAGCCATAGCGTTTTTGTGGAAAACCGGGAATATTTGGACGAAGCCCGAAAAATGGGCGTGGTGGAAGTGGGCACCTGCGCCCCCTACCTCAACGGCTGGCTGCCGCTCCCCGGCGAACATTTCGTGACCACCGAATCGGGTATGACCATCCTGGGCAACAGCCTGTGGGCCGCCCGCTGCAATTCCGACGGCATTGAAGCGGCCTTCTGGTCGGCTCTCTGCGGCCGCACCCCGCGCTGGGGCCGCCACCTCACGGAAGGCCGCCGGGCCAACATCCGGGTGGCGGTGGACTTCGTTCCTGAAACTATGATTGAGTGGGACTTGCTGGGCCGGGCCCTGGGCCTGCGGCTGCCGCTGCACTCCCAACCGGCGGTGACCATGGATTCTTCGGGCGCGGATTTCAACCGCCTGCGCCAATTCCTCACCGCGCTGGCGGTGTCCAGCAACTGCGAAATCTGCCACATCGTCGGCCTGACCCCGGAAGCCCCGAGCCTGGCCGCCGCCTTTCAGGGGGAAGACCCGGCGGCCTATCCCGAGATACGCCTCAGCCGGGCCGACCTGGCCGAAACCTATGACGCGGCTTGCGATCCTGGGCGCGGCCCCGTGGATTTGGTCAGCCTGGGCTGCCCCCATTACGATATCTATCAGCTTCAGGATGTCGCCCGCCTTTTGGATGGCCGCCGCATAGCCCCCGGCGTGACGCTCCAGGTCTGGACGACCCTGGCCGTCAAGGCCCTGGCCGATTACAACGGTTTCACCGCCGCCATTGAAAAAGCCGGGGGCAGCCTTTACACGGCCTCCTGCCCGGTGACCATCAAGAGCGATTATCTGGCAAGCTTTCGCGGGGCCGTGTTCGACAGCCTCAAGCAGATTACCAGCGCCCGCCTCAACCTGCGCGGCGCGGCCTACTACGCCACGGCTGCCCAGGCTGTGGACGCGGCCTGCAGCGGCGAATGGAAGGAGGCGAACCGATGGAAAGCCTAGAAATTCAAGGCCGCCCCGCCATAGCCGGGCGGGCGGAGGGTGTGGCCCTGGTTTGCCCCGAAAGCCTCACCGGCTGGGGCGGCATTGACCCGGCCACCGGGGAAATCAAAGATTTGGCCAGCGGCAACCGGGGACAATCCATCGCCGGAAAAATTCTGGTCATTCCCGGCAGCCGGGGTTCCAACGGCTGGTCGTGCTATTACAGCATCACCCGGGTCAGCGGCGCGGCCCCCAGGGCGCTCGTCGTCACCCGCGTTGATTCCAGTTCCGCCGTGGCGGCGGTGGGCCTGAAAGTGCCCGCCGTGGTTGACTTTCCCGCTGACGCCGACCCCTGCCGCCTCATTCAAAACGGCGATTACGTTATTGTGGACGGCGATACCGGGCGGGTAACCATTCGGCGCGGCGAATAAAAAATCTCCGCATCCGTACACTGCAAAAGCCTCCTTTTGGGGGCTTTTGGCGTATTGGGGGCAGTCTGTCAAACGATATGAATCAAGCTTGCGCCGCTTGCATCTGGCGAAAATATTCGCACATGAAGACGGCCCCGGCCACGGAGACATTGAGGGATGAAACCTGGGCCCGGTTTTGGGGAATGGCCAGAAGTTCGTCGCAGGTTTTTTTGATGATGCGGCTCAGGCCCTGGCCTTCGGAGCCGAGCGCCAGCACCGTCCGGGGCGCGAATTGGTGCCGGAAAAGATTGCCCTCGGCCTCGCCGTCGGCCCCGGCCAGCCAAAAGCCGCGCTCCTGCAAGGTCTCCAGGGCGCGGCGCAAATTGACCACGCGCACCAGGGGCAAAACCTCGGCCGCTCCGGCGGCGGCATGGACGGCCGCCGGGGTCAGCGCGGCGGAACGCTCCCGCCCGGTCAGCACCCCCGCCGCCCCGAAAGCCAGGGCGCTGCGCATCAGGGCCCCGAGGTTGCCGGGGTCTTCCACCTGGTCGAGGGCCAGGACGAGCGCCGGCCCCTCCGCCGGCAAAGTTTCCAGAAAATCCTCAAAACCCACGTACTCCAAGGGATCAAAAAGGGCGACCAAACCCTGATGCCCCTCCCGGCCATAGACGCGATCCAGGGCCTGGCGGGGGGACATTTTGACGGCCAGGCCGTGGGCGCGGGCCAGGGCGTAAATTTCGTCCAGGGCCGCGTTCCGATGGCGGCCCTCGGCGGCCATGAGGCTGCGGCAGCTTTTGGGGCGGCTTTTGAGAGCGGCCAGCACGGCGTTGAGCCCGCCCACAATTTCAGCATCTTGCTTCACAATTTTTCCTTCATGCGGCAGCAGCCCGGCGCGGCTCTACCCTTTGACATTAAAGCTTTCGCAACAGCCACAGTACCCCGACCACCGAGTCGCCCAGGTCGTCGATT
>JAITVE010000135.1 GCA_031285975.1 Candidatus Adiutrix sp.
TCAACTTCACCCCCGGGGTGCGGGACAATGACCGCCTCGGCGTGCCCCGTTCCGGCTATTGGCGGGAGCTGATGAATTCCGATTCCGGCTACTACGGCGGCTCAAACCTGGGCCTCGGCGGCGGGCAAAACACAGAGCCCGTGGCCTCCCACGGCCAGCCCCAGAGCCTCAACCTCACCCTGCCGCCGTTAGCCATGATAGCCTTAAAGCCCGGCCAGTGAGGATAGTATGAACGACGCTAGCCGTCAGATAAAAAACATCGAAATCCTGATCCGCTCCCACTGCCCCATCATCGCCGTCCTCTCCCCGGAGGAACCCCGCGTGCTGGCGGCCGTGGAGCAGATTGGGCGGCGGCTGGAACGCCGCATTTTCCACTGGTCATGCCTCTCCGGCCTGGCGGATGCCGCCGACGCAGCCGGGGCCGAGCCGCCGGACAACCCCACCGCCGACCCCCTGGCCGCCCTTCAGGAGATTGTGTACTTCGACGGGCCGGGCCTCTTTGTCCTCAAAGACTTCCACCCCTTCCTGGCCCAAAGCGACCCCAAAATCATCCGCCTGCTGCGCGAGTTTTCGCAAAAAGCGGCGGGCACGGGGAAAACCGTCATCCTCACCGGCTCCACCCTCAACCTGCCGCCGGATTTGGAAAAAGACGTGGCCGTCATCGACTTCCCCCTGCCGGGCCGGGCCGAGTTCGAAGCCCTTTTGGACAGCCTGGCCCGCCAAATCGCCGCCACTCCCCGCCTCTCCATCGACCTCTCGGAGGCGGCCAGGGCCGATTTCGTCAAAGCCTCCCACGGCCTGACCCTCACCGAGGCCAAGAGCGCCTTCACCAAAGCCCTGATGCGCAACGGCTGCCTCACCCCCGAGCAACTCCCCGAGCTTCTGGAAGAGAAAAAAAGCCTCATCCGCAAGAGCGGCTACCTGGAATATTACGACCCCGAAGTGGCCATCAGCGACATCGGCGGCCTGGAAAACTTAAAACTCTGGCTGACGAAACGGAAAGAGGTTTTTTCCGACCAGGCGGCGGCTTTCGGCCTCCCGGCCCCGCGCGGGGTGCTGCTTTTGGGGGTGCAGGGCTGCGGCAAGAGCGTGTGCGTGAAGGCCGTGTCGTCTTTGTGGGGACTCCCGCTCCTGCGGCTGGACATTGGCCGCGTCTTTGACGCCCGCGTCGGCGGCTCCGAGGAAAACATCCGCCGGGCCATTGGCGTGGCCGAGCGCATCGCCCCCTGCATCCTGTGGATCGACGAAATCGACAAAGCTTTCGGCGGCCAGGGCGGGGACTCCTCCGACGGCGGCATAGCCCGGCGCGTCCTGGGCACCTTCCTGACCTGGCTGGGGGAGAAGCAGTCCCCGGTTTTCGTGGCCGCCACGGCCAACAACATCGCCTCGCTGCCCTCCGAACTCCTGCGCAAAGGCCGTTTTGACGAAATCTTTTTCGTTGACCTGCCCAACGAGCAGGAACGGCAAAATATCCTGGCCATCCACCTGCGCCGCCGGGGCCGCGACCCCGAGGGCTACAACCTGGCCGCCCTGGCCCGGGCCACGGACGGCTTCAGCGGCGCGGAAATAGAGCAGGCCGTCATTTCAGGCCTCTTCGGAGCTTTTTACGACAACGCCCGAGAACTCTCCGAGTGGGACATGACCATGGCCGCCGCCGAAACCGTGCCCCTCTCCAAAACCATGCGCGAGGAAATCGACGCCCTCCGCCAATGGTGCCATTCCCGCGCCCGCCCCGCCTCGGAAACCCGCTTGCGGCAGGTCAGCCGCCTGGCCCGCCCAACCGCGTAAGGGAAGATTTGGCCGAAAACGACTTCTTTTTAAAAGGCTGTCGGCCCTTTTCGATAACCCATAAAACACGGCCCCCACAGGGTAGTTTCCTGTGGGGGCCAGACTTTCAAAGCGATAAGCAAGGTCGGTTTTAAGGCCGGGGGTGCGACAACACCCTCGGCTTTTTTTATATACTCATTTTCCCCAGGAGAATCAAGCCGCGTTTTATGTATCATCGCGGGGGCCTCTTGGCAGCGGGCGCAAAATCTGGTATTATTCCTCAAATCATCGCCGACCGATCACTTTATGTAGTTATGTAAGGGGACGGCCCGGCGGAACCCGGCGGAGCCATTGACGCGTCGCTGTTATTTTATGAAAGCCGAACCGCCCCTGTGGGGCCTGGATGCCGCTATGCCCACCATCGCCGCCCTGGATTTGGGTTCCAACACTTTTCGGCTTATGCTGGCCGAGACGGCCTCCGATGGCCGGGCGGCGGGTGATGCGCAGTGGGAAAACCGGCGAATTTTTCAGCATATACCGCGGCTTTCCGAGCGGTTGACCAGCGGGGGCCCTTTCGCCCCCGAAGCTTTAAAAAGGGCCTGGGCGGCTCTGGACGGTTTTGACGGCCACATTCGGGCCGCAGGGGCGGGCACGGTGCTGGCCGGGGCCACTATGGCCGCCCGCCTGGCCGCCAACGGGCCGGAATTTATATCCGCCGTCAGCAAACGCTATGGTTGGGACGCGGCCATCCTCACCGGGGCGGAGGAAGCCCAACTCACCGCCGTCGGCGCGCTGACCGGGCTTGAGCCCCTGCCGGAGCACAGCCTGATTTTCGACATCGGCGGGCGTTCCACAGAGTTCATTTCCGCCCGCCAGCGTGAAATCGCGGCCGCCCGCAGCCTCGGCCTGGGGGTGGTGGCCCTGACCGAAGACCATCTGCGCGCCCCGGCCTCGCCCGGCGAAATGGAGGCCGTGGCCGCCGAGGTTCGGCGCATCCTGGCCGGGGCTGATTTTTCCGACGTGAGCCCCGAGGCCGTGCTGGTGGGCACGGCGGGCACGGTGACCACCGTGGCCGCGCTGCTGTTGGGGCTTCGGGAATACCGGCCCGAGTTGGTCAACAATGCCCGGTTGGCCGCCAGCGACATGGCTGAACTTCTGGCCGTGCTGGCGCGGGAGACGGTGGGGGAGCGGGTCAGGAAGCACGGCCTCCACCCTCTGCGGGCCGACGCCATTGTGGCCGGGCTGGTGGAAATATTGGAAATTATGAAAAGTTTTGGCCGTTCCGACCTTTTGGTCAGCGATAACGGCCTTTTGGAAGGGCTTTGGCTCCGCGCGAGCGGCACACTGTAATATCTTACTCATAAGGTGAAATAATGACCGAAAAACCGATGTTCCAAGAAGGGCTGACCTTTGACGACCTGCTCCTCATGCCCGGATATTCCGAGGTTCTGCCGGGCGAGGTGGACACGGGCACCGTTTTGGCCCGCGACATAAGCCTCAAAACCCCCCTGGTCAGCGCGGCTATGGATACCGTCACCGAGGCCCAGACGGCCATCACCATGGCCCGTCACGGCGGGCTGGGCATTATCCACAAGAACATGAGCATCGAGGCCCAGGCTTTTGAGGTGGAGAAGGTCAAGAAAAGCGAGAGCGGCATGATCGTCGACCCGGTCACGGTCACGCCCCAGGCCAAGGTCAGCGACGTCTTGAAAGTCATGGAGCAGTACCGGATTTCCGGGGTGCCGGTGGTGCTTGGGGGCGAACTCAAGGGCATTGTCACCAACCGTGATCTGCGGTTTGAAACCAATTTTACCCGCCCGGTGTCCGAAGTCATGACCAAGGAAAATCTGGTCACCGCCGAAGAGGGCATCACCCTGGAGCAGGCCAAGGCCAAGCTGCACCAGAGCCGCATTGAAAAGCTGCTGGTGGTGAACCGCGACGGCCGCCTGGTGGGCCTGATAACCATTAAAGATATTGAAAAAGTCCGCAAATATCCCACCGCCTCCAAAGACTCCAAAGGCCGTCTCCTGGCCGGGGCGGGGATTGGGGCCAACGCCGAGGCCCTGGAGCGCACCGCCGCCCTGGCCGCCGTTAAGGTGGACGTGCTGGTTATCGACTCGGCGCACGGGCATTCCCGCAACGTCATTGAGACGCTGAAACTCATCCGCCGCAACTATCCCGACATCTGCATCATCGCCGGGAACGTGGCCACGGCCGAGGGCGTGGCCGCGCTGGCCGCCGCCGGGGCCGACGCGGTGAAAGTGGGCGTGGGGCCGGGTTCCATCTGCACTACCCGCATTGTGGCCGGGGTGGGCGTGCCGCAGATGACGGCTATTTTTGAGTGCGCCAAAGAGGCCAAAAAGCACGGCATCGGCATTCTGGCCGACGGTGGCATCAAGTTCTCCGGCGACGTGGTGAAAGCGTTGGCGGGCGGAGCGGCGGCGGTTATGATCGGCTCCCTCTTCGCGGGCACCGAGGAAAGCCCCGGCGAGAAGATTTTGTATCAGGGCCGCACCTACAAAACCTATCGCGGCATGGGGTCGATTGAAGCCATGCAGGAGGGGTCGGCTGACCGCTATGGGCAGAGCATTACGCATGACCATCGCGGCACCACCGATTCCGGGAAGCTCGTGCCGGAAGGGATTGTCGGGCGGGTGCCCTATCGGGGGTATCTCTCCGAGAGTATTTACCAGTTGGTCGGCGGCATCCGCGCCGGTATGGGGTATTTGGGGGCGGGGACTTTGGCCGAATTGCAGGAGAAGGCGAAGTTTGTGAGGATAACTTCCGCTGGTTTGAAAGAAAGCCATGTGCATGATGTTATTATTACGAAGGAAGCGCCTAACTATCGGTTGGAGTCGTAAGATTTTTTAGAGGTGGCTTCGCGGCGATTATTTAGTATGGGGTTCCACCCCAAGCCCCGCTTAAGAGGGGCTGGCATTGATATTTTGCGCAAAGCCACTATTGCGCCACGCAGTAGGCGCAGCGCCACTTGTTTGAGTTCTTTACAAGCAAAGCTTGTAATCTCACTTTATTCAAACCTTATCAGGTTCGAATGAGTTCAGCCGAGTTGTGGCGCTGCTCTGCCGCCGTAGGCTATTGCTAGCCGCGCCCTCTTTCTTGGGCCGCCACCGCGACGCCACTTGTCTGAGCCGTTCAGGCGAGTTGTGGCGTCGCTGCACGGTCGCCACTGGGTTGCTAGCCGACCCGCAGGTCCAGGGGCGCGCAGCCCCTGGCGCGCGGAGATTCTTAAGAGGGGCTCGCGTCAGCCCCTCTTAAGCGGGGCTTGGGGCAGAGCCCCATACTAATAATCGCCGCGAAGCCACCCTAAACTGCCTTTATCCACCCACGCTGTGAGTTGCCATGAACAATCGCCGAACATACATCGCCAGTTTGTCGGCAACCCTTTGCCTCGGTCTCTTCCTCTTGGGCGCACCCCTGAGCGGCGACACCTCCGGCTATCTCGTGGGGTCGCTGAAAATCCCCCGCCAGGTCTCCTCTCTGGATACCAACGCTAACGGCCTCAACGACACCGACGACATCATCGCCGGGGCCCGCCTGGAAGCCTCCCGCAAGCCGGTCTACAAAAGCGCCTATTACGTGGGCGGCTATCCGCCGGAAACCGAAGGTGTCTGCACCGACGTTATCTGGCGGGCTTTTTCCCACGCCGGGTACGACCTGAAAAAAATGGTCGACGCCGACATCAAAGCCAACCGCGCCGCCTATCCCCGGACGAACGGCAAGCCCGACCCGCATATTGATTTTCGGCGGGTGCCCAACCTGTGCGTCTTTTTCAAGCGGCACGGCCAATCCCTGGGCACGGCTATCGACCCCGGCGACCCGGTCAATATGGCCCAGTGGCAGCCTGGGGATATTGTGAGCTTTCAGGGGCCGGATCACATCGCCATCCTGTCCGATCAACGCAACGAACAGGGCGTCCCTTTGTTGCTGCACAACGACGGCCCCTGGGCCTCCGAGGCCGACGACTTCATGTTTTGGTACGACCGGGGCTGCACCGGGCATTTTCGGTATCCCAAAAAATAACGTTATGAAAAATGCGTTGCGCGGCAACGGTTTTTGATAGAGGGTAAAAATGTCTTTCGTTCATCTGCATGTTCACTCCTGCTACAGTTTGCTGGATGGGGCCATCAAGATTGAGGATTTGGTGACGCAGGCCAAAAAAATGAATATGCCCGCCGTGGCCCTCACCGACCATGGGCAGATGTTCGGGGCTCTGTCGTTTTACAAAACCGCGAAAAAAGAGGGCGTAAAACCCATCCTCGGGGTGGAGGCCTACGTGGCTTCCAACGGCCGCCGCAAGCGCGAGCCGGGGGAAGTCCGCCACCACCTGATTTTGCTGGCCGAAAATTTGGAAGGTTACCGCAACCTCTGCCGCCTGACCTCACGGGCCAATATTGAGGGCTTTTATTACCGCCCCCGCGTG